>JANXAX010000301.1:0-3502 GCA_025062175.1 Anaerolineae bacterium
AGCTGTACCGGGATTGCGCTACATCCGACTGGCCCTGGTGTGAGGAGATCGTAAGCTATTCTAATGCGCACCTGGCCCAGGCCCTATTGCTGTGGGGCATGTCCACTGATCGAGAGGAAATCGTCCAGCAAGCGCTCCGCTCATTGGAGTGGCTGACGGAGATCCAGTGTGCTCCGGAGGGACATTTCGTGCCGATTGGCAATCACGGTTTCTATCGGCGCGGCGGGGAACGTGCTCGTTTCGACCAGCAGCCCATCGAGGCCCATGCGATGGTCAGCGCCTGCCTGACAGCCTATCGTGCCACGGGGGATGACCGCTGGTATACGGAAGCCCGACGTGCTTTCGAGTGGTTCCTAGGACGCAACGACCTGCGTCTTCCGTTGTATGATCCGGTCTCGGGTGGCTGTCGCGATGGTTTGCATCCCGACCGGGCCAACGAAAACCAGGGCGCCGAGGCCACCCTGTCGTTCTTGCTCTCTTTGATGGAAATGTCGCTGGCCAAGCGGCTTCTGGAGCCGTTGCCGGAAGCGACCTATGCTCACGGGAGCATCCGCGTCGGACACGGGAGGTGACTATGAGCGCTTCGTCTCATCGCTACAGCGTGCTCTTTCATCGCCATCCTCAGAATCCCATCCTGACGGCAGCCGACTGGCCTTATCCAGTCAACAGTGTGTTCAACCCGGGGGTGACCCGTCTGCCGGATGGCAGCACGTTGTTGCTCTGTCGGGTCGAAGACCGGCGCGGACATTCGCATTTTTGCGCGGCGCGTTCCCGCGATGGGATCGACGGATGGCAGATCGATCCCCATCCCACCTTGATGCCTGACCCGGAACACTATCCCGAAGAGATCTGGGGGATTGAGGATCCGCGCATCACCTATGTGCCGGAGATGGGCTGTTATGTCATCGCCTATACTTCCTATTCGCGCGGTGGGCCGGGTGTGTCCTTGGCCTTAACACGCGACTTTGTCACCTTCGAGCGCTATGGAGTGGTGATGCCCCCAGAGGACAAGGACGCTGCCCTGTTCCCACGCCGCATCGGCGATTACTGGGCCCTGATCCATCGGCCGGTCACCCCGTTGGGTGCGCATATGTGGATCTCATATTCCCCGGACCTACGCCATTGGGGCAATCATCGCCTCTTGATCGAAGCCAGGCGCGGCGCCTGGTGGGATGCGAACAAGATCGGGCTGTGCACGCCCCCAATTGAGACCCAGGAGGGCTGGCTGATCATTTACCATGGAGTGCGGCAGACGGCAGGGGGATGTCTCTATCGCCTTGGGTTGGCGCTGTTGGACCTCGCAAATCCTCAGCGCTGCTTGTTGCGCGGAGATACGTGGATTTTTGGCCCGGAAGCCCCTTATGAACGGGAAGGTGACGTGGACAACGTGGTTTTCCCATGTGGCTATACGCTGGGCGATGATGGAGACACCATATACCTGTATTACGGCGCGGCGGACACGTGTATTGCGCTGGCAACGGGGAGCGTGCGGGCCTTGCTGGACTGGTTACGGCAGAACGGACGACCGTTGACCTATGATTGGCGCGATCAAAGGAGAAGGGAGGCGGAGATTTCTAACGATTTTCTAGCGCATACCTAATCCCTTTTTAATCCATTAACCGGAAAGTGAGCATGAGTCCTTTGCAGAAAGGAGGTAGGAAACTATGAAGCACATTACCCATTCCCTCATCGCGATCATCGTCGTATTGGCATTGCTGGCTGCTGTGCCGCAATGGACACTGGCGCAGTCGGGCGCGGAGAAGGAAAAACCAGCCTTCGAAGTCGGCCCACTGGCGCTCACCACTGCCTTTCCTCACCAGACGGTGGAAATGGGCGAAAATGTGAGCATTGACCTCAAGCTGCGCACCAGCACCGAGGCACAGACGGCGCGGCTGGAAGTGACGGAGGTACCCGAAGGCTGGGAAGCGTCGTTCCGAGGGGGCGCCAAAGTGATTTCGGCAGCCTACGTTGAACCAGGCACCGACACGACTATCACGCTCCGGCTGGAACCTTCCGACACGGTCAAAGCGGGTACGTATCGTTTCGTCGTGCGGGCGAAGAGTGAGCGTGCGGAAGCGACCTTGCCGCTCGAGATCACCGTCCAAGAGAAGTTGCCGCCCAGCCTGTCGCTGACGGTGGATCTGCCTACGTTGCGCGGCAAACCGAACACCACCTTCCGCTATAATGCCACCCTGAAGAACGAGGGCGATGAGAATTTGGCGGTCAACCTGATCGCGGATGCACCACCTGGTTTCGTCGTCACTTTCAAGACGGCCGGTCAGGAGGTGACCAGCGTGCCGTTGGATGCCAACCAGTCCAAGAGCCTGAGCATCGAGGCGCGGGCATTTCCGGATCTGGCGGCTGGCAGCTACCCGATCACGGTGCGCGCGGAAGGGGGTGAGGCGCGTGCCAGCTTGAACCTGACTGCCGAGGTCACCGGCGAGGCAGATCTGACCGTGACCGCGCCGGATGGTCGTCTCTCGGGCACAGCCTATGCCGGCACGGAATCGCCCTTGAAGGTGATCATCCGTAATACTGGCAGCGCACCCGCACGAGCCATCACCCTCAGCTCTAGCGAGCCGACTGGCTGGTCAGTCGAGTTTGTGCCCAAGGAAATTGACGAGATACCCGCCGGTCAGCAGGCGGAAGTGACCGCTAAAATCCGACCCTCGGACAAGGCACTTGCCGGCGACTATATGGTGACCATCCGGGCACAGCCCACCGACGGCAGCACCAAATCGGCTGACTTCCGCATCACCGTGTTGACTACAACGCTCTGGGGTGTGGTAGGTGTGGTGCTGATCGCCGTGGCGGTCGGCGTGGTGGCAATCGCGGTGCTCCGTTTCGGTCGCCGCTGATGGTGCCAGGAGGTTTCCCATGAATGAATGGGTGGTCGAGACACATGACTTGACCAAGAAATATGGCGACCTGGTCGCCGTGGATCAGTTGAACCTGCGCATCCGTCCGGGCGAGGTGTTCGGGATTTTGGGGCCCAACGGCTCGGGCAAGACGACCACCATCCTGATGCTCCTCGGCCTGACGGAGCCGACTTCTGGCAGTGTGCGCGTGCTCGGCCTCGACCCGGCACGCCAACCGCTCAGCGTCAAGGCGCGCGTGGGGTATATGCCGGACGAGGTGGGGTTCTACGACGAGCTCAGCGCGCGGGTGAACTTGACCTATATTACCAAACTCAACGGCCTGCCGCGCGCCGAGGCGCAACGCCGCATCGAGGAGGCTCTGGCGCACATGGGGCTGCAAGACGTCGCCGACCAACCGGTGCGCACCTTCTCGCGCGGCATGCGCCGCCGCCTGGGCGTGGCCGAGGTGTTGCTTAAACGGCCGCAGCTAGTCATCCTGGACGAGCCCACTCAGGGACTGGACCCAGAGGGTGCGCGGGAGTTTTTAAACATTATCCGCGGGCTGAAACAGGATGGCATCACCGTCCTCCTCTCCTCCCACCTGTTGCACCAGGTGCAGGCCGTCTGTGATCGGGTGGGGTTGT
>JANXAX010000301.1:3512-3748 GCA_025062175.1 Anaerolineae bacterium
CCGCGGACGGATGGTACTGGAAGGCAGCGTGCCCGAACTAGCCCAGAAGGTGCTTGCCGGTGCCTATCACGTCTGGTTGCAGGTGGAGGGGCCAGAGGAGGCGATCCAAGAAGCATTGCGCCGACTGCCCGGCGCCCGAGACGTGACCCGCGAGGATCACAATCGCTACCGAGTAGTGGCTTCGGAAGATCTGCGCGCCGAGGCGGCACGTGCGGTGGTGCAGGCCGGCGGACAGC
>JANXAX010000302.1 GCA_025062175.1 Anaerolineae bacterium
ATGAAGACCGCAGTGGCGCCGCATTGCACGATGCCGTCGTCAAGGAGCTCAAGGCGGAGGTAGTGCGCTACGCGGTCGTTGCGGATGATTGGCAAGCCATTCACAGTATTCTCATCACTTGGACGGATGAAGAGGGCCTGGACCTCATCCTGACCACCGGGGGCACCGGTTTCGCGCCCCGTGACATTACGCCGGAAGTGACCCGTTCCCTCATCGAACGGGAAGCCCCTGGTCTGGTGTTTGCTATGGTACAATCCGGACTGCGCGTGACCCCTTACGCGATGCTCACCCGAGCCGTAGCTGGCATCCGACGACAGAC
Organism: Anaerolineae bacterium; assembly: GCA_025062175.1. GTDB lineage: Bacteria > Chloroflexota > Anaerolineae > 4572-78 > NAK82 > NAK82. The sequence goes on from JANXAX010000302.1 coordinate 320, forward strand.
GCTCATTATCAACTTGCCAGGCAGCCCTAAGGCGGCGCTCGAAAACTTTACGGCGATTGCACCGACGTTGCCGCACGCCATCGCTTTGCTCCGTGGTGCGCCGATGACCGAAGAAGACCATGTGGCGAGGTCTCCAGTAGCTCGATAATATGCTCTTATTCGCAGCTGATAAGGCTTTCCATCCACTTGAGTGTCCCAGAGTGATGTGGAACGATTTTGGGTGGCTTGTCTAGAGTGGGGAAATGCTTATGTCAATGCGCAGCTTGCCTCTCTTTCCCCTCAAAACGGTGCTCTTTCCCGGTATGCCATTGCCCTTGGTCATTTTTGAGGAACGGTACAAAGCACTCTTTCGGGCATGTCTGAAGGGCGATCGGCGTTTTGGGGTGGTATTGCTCAGCTCGGACAACGTGCCGCTTTCGGTGGGAACGGTGGCCTACATAGTGCGCTGGGAAGAGATTGGGAAGGGACATATTCGCGTGTTGACAGTGGGAGAACAGCGTTTTCGTGTCCTGGAGCACATCGAATCGGAGCATCCCTTTCCTGTGGCAGTAGTTGAATTTTGGGAGGATGAGGAGTCCATTCCGGCTGGCGTGGATCCGCATCACCTATTGCGTCATCTCCCCGGCGAATTCATTGATTACTTGACGATGACAGTGTTGCTTTCGGGCATCTCGTTGCCAGTGGAATATTTCAATCTCCCGAGCAACCCTTCCCAGATGTCCTTCTATGTCGCGCGCAGCTTGCAAGTCGACCTCACTGAAAAGCAGCGCTTGCTGGAAGAGCCCTCAACGGTGGGGCGATTGCAGCGTGAGCTCATGCTCGTGCGTCGCGAGCGCGATTTCTTACAACGTCTTTTCAGCTTGCAAGGTATCGCAGGGGAAATGGACGAAAGATTGGGGTTGCGTTGGCATTCGACGCACGACTGGGGGGCTGGTAAGATGATCTCCGATGAGTCGAATGAAGGAGGGTGATACGACAAACGAACCCCGACCAGTCCCTAAAGAACCACCCTCAATGGCGCGCAGACGCATGATCTTGCCTGGCATAGGGCTGGGATTGATCTTCGTCTTGCTGAGTGGCCTGATCCTGACAGTGCGCTTTCCCGTTGCAGATAACATCGAACATCTCCAAGTAGGGGATGTCGCACCGCGCGACATTCTGGCTCCCCGACGTATCACTTATGTCAGCGAAGTGGAAACCGAAGCGGCGCGGGCGCGGGCCGAGGCGGCCGTTGCTGAGATCTATGATCTGCCCGATGCCAGCATTGCCCGGCGCCAGATTGCGCGTGCCCGCCAAATCCTCGACTATTTTGACTCCGTGCGTGCGGATGCATATGCCTCGCTGGAGGAAAAGCGCGAGCTAGTCGCCGCGGTCAATGACCTTGTCCTGACCGACAACATCATCAATGGTGTGCTCAGCGCAGACAACAACACCTGGCTGATGATCAAGGGCGAAGTGATCTCAGTGCTCGATCAGGCAATGCGCACCGAGATCCGCCCGGCCCAGCTGGCGACGGTGCGGCGTCGCCTGCCCACGCTGATTAGCTTGGATGTGAGCGATGAGGCGGCACAGATCATCGTCGCCATCGTGGAAGATCTGATCCAGCCCAACACCTTCATCAACCAAGAGCGCACGGCGGAGGAACGCCGTCTGGCGCGTGAAAGTGTGCAACCCATCTCGGTTACCTTTGAACAGAATGAAGTGATCGTGCGTGCCGGCGAGGTGATTCGCCCAGAGCATCTAGAAGCATTCCGGGCGCTTGGGTTGCGCGAGGCCGATTCGCCCACGCGCACTTTAGTAGGCACATGGGCATACCTAAGCATGCTCTATTTAATCGTGAGTGTTTATGTGTGGCGTTTTCGGCCTCCGCGGCTGACAGATGGCCGCTACATCGCGCTGACCTTCGGGCTTTCTTTACTCTTCATGATGCTGCTTCGGGTGATGATACCGGGGCGCACCTTATTGCCTTACTTTTTCCCAGTAGCAGCCTGGCCCATTGTGTTAGGTGCGCTTGTCGATGTGCAATTCGGCATGCTGGTAGCCACGCTCGCCAGTATGACAGTCGGTTACATCACGAACGGTGCGCTTGAGCTGATGGTCTACTGCCTAGTTGCCGGCTGGGTGGGCACTCTGAGCCTGGGGCGCTTCGAACGGGTCAGTCGACTGCTGTGGGCTGGTATCTACGTGACGCTCTGCAACATGTTGGTGATCTTGATCTTCCGTGTCCCAGCGCGCATGATTGACCCGCTGGGCCTGCTCCAATTAATGGGGGCGGCCTTTGCGAACGGAACCTTGTCGGCGAGCTTGCCTTTGCTCATCTTTTTCGTGGCCGGTTCGGTGTTCCGGATCACCACGTCGCTCCAACTCCTCGATCTCGCGCGTCCGACACAACCTTTGCTGCGCCAGCTACTGTTGAAAGCACCCGGTACCTATCATCACAGCTTGCTGGTCAGCAATCTAGCGGAACAGGCCGCCGAACGCATTGGTGCTGACACTTTGTTGACCCGCGTCGGTGCCTATTATCACGATATCGGAAAAGTTGTGCGCCCCTATTTCTTCGTAGAAAACCAAATGTACAGTGGCTCTGTTCAGGAACGCTTGGATCCCTACACGAACGCGCAGGTGATTCTGAGCCACGTGCACGACGGCCTCGAACTGGCGCGCAAGTACCGCCTACCTCCCGAGATCCAGGCGTTCATCGCCGAGCATCAGGGCACTAGTTTGACACGCTATTTCTACAACCAAGCTCTCGAGGCCGCCGAGGATCCGACCCAAGTGGATGCGGAAGCCTTTCGCTATCCCGGGCCGCGCCCTCAGAGCAAAGAGACCGCGATTGTCATGCTCGCCGATGCCAGTGAGTCGGCCGTGCGTGCAAGCAACCCTGGCTCGGTCGAAGAAATTGACCAAATCGTGGGCAAGGTGATCTTGGAGCGCCTGGTGAACGGTGAGCTGGACGAATGTGACCTGACCATGCGGGAATTAAACGAGATCCGCGAGACGTTCGTACAAATGTTGCAAGGTGCATTTCATCCGCGCATCAAGTACCCCGAAGTGGCGTTACGCGTCAAGTATTCGAGTGTGCCCCGGACGGAAATACCGTCCTCAGCGGAATTTGAAGACCTCTCTGAATCGCTACCTCTGAAGAACGACCCCCAGGAAGAGATTGCCTGTTGAGTTGATCTGCTTGTGTGAAGAGTTACAAAGAATAAAAGGCCCCATCTGAGATGGGGCCAAATGAATGGGAAACTATGTCTAACTGAATGAATCGGAATACCAAACTACAAGTTGTTGACGATGTTGCTGAACACATTGCCGACGATCGGGCCCAGCAGGAGCAGGATGGCGATCACGACGATGGCCACCAGGACGAGGATCAGCGCGTACTCCACCAGCCCCTGGCCCTTCTCACGGGGAAGG
>JANXAX010000303.1 GCA_025062175.1 Anaerolineae bacterium
GCTCCACAGCGATGGTGATACCGAGCTCCTCACGCACCTCGCGACAGAGGCAGTCAGTCAGTGCTTCACCGTCCCGACACTTGCCCCCGGGGAATTCCCACAGTCCACCCAGCATAGCGTCGGGCCTGCGTTGAGCGATCAACACCCGTCCGTCTGCGCGCCGGATGACCCCTGCCGTCACCGTCACGTGGGGGAGCATTGCGCGGGGGCGGCGACGCGGCAGCGATTCCTGGAGGCCCAACGCATACGCCTGGCACGCAATATGCCACGGGCACTCCCCACAGCGCGGATTCTGGGGCGTGCAGATCAGGGCACCCAGCTCCATCAGCGCCTGGTTGAAGTCGCCAGGACGGTCGCAGGGGAGCATGGTATAGACATGCTCGCGCAGACGGCGCAACGTGGCCGGACGTGTCGCCTCCTCTTGGACGGCATGCAGGCGGATTAACACGCGCCGGGCATTGGCATCCACCGCCGGCACACATTCTCCGAAAGCAATGCTGGCGATAGCAGCGGCAGTGTAGTCGCCTAGACCGGGCAGGCGGCGCAACGCGGCATAGCTAGCGGGGATGTGCCCGCCGTGCTCAGCCATGATCTGTTGCGCCGCGGCGTGCAAGTTGCGCGCTCGGGCATAATAGCCCAACCCCTCCCAGGCCCGCAACACTTCGTCCAGCGTAGCCGCGGCCAGGTCAGCCAAGGTGGGGAAGCGCGCCAGAAACGCCTGGTAGTAAGAGATTACCGTGCGCACCTGAGTCTGTTGTAACATCACCTCGCTGACCCAAATGCGGTAGGGGTCACGTGTCCCGCGCCAGGGCAGCACGCGCCGGTGCGCATCATACCAGCGCAGCAATAGGTCGCTCAGTTGCGCGTAGTGCATCTCCTGCATCATCTGCATCATTCTATGCAAGATGGATTGCGTCGCGCGGTTAGCAACAAAATGCTGGCAACTGAGTCCGCGCCCGGTGGAATATGCGGCTGGATGTCCCTCCGTAGAGACGCTTTCCCCATGTTGTGCTAAGAGTTATCTCGCGTCGTGGCCATCCGGGAGCGGCAATGCGCCGATTGCTGACGTGCGCGGCTCGGTTTGAGCCGTATGCGCCATAGACGATCGACCACGGGCCGTAGGGGCATAGCGTGCTATGTCTTACCACGCAATTGCCCATGGTACACATTGTCCCTAAGCTTTAGAATCCCTGCGTCCTCGCCTCGTAGGACAAAGACACCCCTACGGTTGCTCCGCCAGCGTGACGCTCAACTCCAGCGGTTGGCCGTCGCGCAAGATGCTCAACGTCACCGTCTGGCCCACGCGCGTGTTCTCCTCTAGGTACTCCTGTAGGCTGTTCCAGTCGCGGATGGGCACGCCATTGATTGCCACCAGCACGTCGCCGCCGATCAAGATGCGCTGGTTGCCCACGCGCACCTGACGCACGGCGCCGCGGATGCCGGCGATATCGGCCGGACTGTTGCGATACAGACGCGCCACCAAGACCCCGCGCTCCACCGGCAGGTTGAGCGCCTGCGCCAGTTCCGGCGTGATCGAATAGCCCAGGATGCCCAGCCAGGGATGAGCGTAACGTCCATAGCGGATCAGCTCAGGCACCACGCGGCGCACCGTGTCCACGCTGACCGCAAAGCCGATCCCCTCGGCGTTTTGACGGATGGCCGTGTTGACACCGATCACCTCGCCACGGATGTTGAGCAGCGGTCCGCCCGAATTGCCCGGATTGATGGCTGCATCGGTCTGGATCACGTTGTAAATCACTGTGTTGTTATCGATCTGCAGCGGGCGACCCAGTGCGCTGATCACCCCTACGGTGAGCGTACGGTCCAGGCCGAAGGGATTGCCGATGGCAATAGCGCGCTGTCCGACACGCAGTGTGGCACCATCACCCAGCGGCACTGGGGTCAATTTCTCCGGTGGCAGGGCGATACGCAATACCGCTAGGTCGTTGGGCGGGTCGACACCCACCAGTTGGGCCGGCAGCTTGGTCTCATCCGACAACGTGACCTCGATGCTCTCCGCATTCTCTATCACATGGTAGTTGGTCACGATGTGCCCCTGGGTATCGATAACAAAGCCGGAGCCGGTGCCTTCGCTTGGCAGGGGACCCCAGAAGAAGTCCAGCGTGATCACCCGCGCGGTGATATGCACCACCGCCGGGCTGACGCGGGCATAGATCGCGCTGACCAGCCGATCAGCCGCTTCGACCAACGCCAGGTCATCGTCCAATGAGGGTGCTGCTGGAGCTATAGTGGTCGGCGCTGCGGTTGCCATTGCTACCGGTGGTGGGGATGATCCCGCCGGCCACACAACTGCCGGGGACAACGCTCCGCTCAGGGAACAACTCGTGCCCAGCAACAGCCAAGCCGCTAGCCCGATGAGAACAACCCATCGGATGCTTTTAAGATATGCCTTCATCTAAATTTACCTCTTCGCCTATCCGTCCTCGTGCGCTATGCCACATTGTACGGTTTCTCTGAAAGGGTAACAAATCAGATTGAATCCATTTGAGGAAGCAACGAGGTTCAAATCGATCCACACCCACGAGCAAGCGCTCCCAACTGCTCCTTGGCTGTCGCGACTCGAATGCTGCTGCGATTCTGGAACCACCCCTTCGGTTCACCCCCAAATTGCAATGTACACCCACCGGCCGTCGGGCTTGACAACACCCTTTTCTGTGCTATGGTTAGATTGGACAGCATCGAATTGGAAACGCTGACAGGTGAACTCAAGCAGACTTTACAAACCGTCATGGAGGGTTATACGGGGTTATTTACGGGGCTCCTCTTATGATGAGCGGACCACCGTAGTCCATGCGATCAGTCAGCGCAGGGGCAGTTGCTGTAAGCGCTAGACGGTCGCCTCGGATGCACCACGCTACGGTCCAGGCTGTTGCCGTCGCACCCCGGCGATTTGTAATTCGCCTTCCAGGATTTCCAGGTGGGTCACCTCGAGGTCGCTCTGCATCTGGCTCAGCGTCTCGTTGATCGAGCGCGAGCTGGTGTCGAGCACGCGCTGGGGGAAGGGGAAAGGACCCATCTGGGCGCGTTCGATCTGCACAACGATCTGGCCGCCTTGGACGAGCGCGGCAACGACGATGACCGATTCGAAACGCACTGGCCAGAAGGGACTAAAGGTGCCGGTCATATATACACGGCCGGCAGTGAACCAGATCTGGGGGTCGCGCAGGGGCATCTGACCGCTCTCTTGCAATGTGAGTGCGACCAGTGAAGTGATCTCCTCGTTGGTGACGAACAGGCGGAATTCGCCACCGGTGCTGGCTTCTTGCAAGGCGCGTGCGAAGTTCTGACGCAGGCGCTCGGCAGCTTCAGGGGAGACCGGGATGCGCCCGCCGGGTGGTGTCGGAATGTCGCCGCCACCCAGGGAACACGCCATGCTAAGTGCAAGCCAAACGCAGAGGGTGAGGATGAGCCAAGCTGCTGTCCGATGTTCGACCACATCACACTCCTTGGCGAGGACACGCGATGAAGCCGGATTGCGTATGAACGCTGACGCGATCAGTATAGCATTGGGTGAGACGCATGACAACCCGGGATCAGCCGTCTGCCGAATTAGCGAATGAGGCGGCACTTTCGCTGCCTGCCTTGGTGGAGAGTCTCCTTTTCGCTGCTGGTGCGCCTGTCTCGCTCAAACAGCTCGCCGAGGCACTGGAATGCAGCCGTGCTGAAGTGGAAGCAGCGGTGCGAGCATTGCAGGAAGCGT
>JANXAX010000304.1 GCA_025062175.1 Anaerolineae bacterium
GCGGCGCGCCAGCTGTTGCAATGCGTGCGCAAAGGAGTTGTGATCAAACTAGGCGGTGCGGGTGCGCTGGCAGTCGAGGCCGAAACAGAACACCGCATTGAGGGCATCCCCGTCGAAGTGGTGGACACCACGGCGGCTGGCGATGCCTTTTGTGCGGCATTGGGAGTAGGGCTCGCTCACGGATTGAGGCTCGCAGATGCAGCCCGGTTTGCCAATGTCGTGGGAGCGTTGACCGTGACGCGGTTGGGTGCACAACCCTCTTTGCCCACGCTGGAGGAAGTGCGACGCTTCGCCCAGGCGCGGGGGCTCGCCCTATCATTGCCTGGCATCGGTTAGCGGATGATAGATAAGTGAGCAGAAATGGCCACCGAATCGACATGGCAGCCAGGTCTGATTGTCCTCTTCGGCTCGGGAGAGATCTCCAGCAGCGGACGCCGGGTCTATGACTGGCTGTTTGCGCGGATGGCAGCGCCGATCCGGGTCGCTGTGCTCGAGACGCCAGCTGGATTTCAGCCCAACTCTGCTCATGTGGCAGAGGAGATCGCGCAGTTCCTGCGGGTGCGCTTGCAAAACTATCATCCCGAGGTGACCGTGGTGCCGGCGCGCAAGCGCGGTACCCCTTACAGCCCCAACGCGCCTGAAATCGTGGCGCCGCTGCTGCGGGCGAACGTGGTCTTCTTGGGACCTGGCAGTCCCACCTACGCGGTGCGCCAGCTGCGAGATAGCTTGGCTTGGTACACACTGATGGCCCGTCATCGCCTGGGCGCCGCGATTGTCCTCTCCAGCGCCGCGACCATCGCCGTGGGTGCCTATGCACTACCAGTGTATGAAATCTATAAAGTGGGGACGGAGCTCCACTGGGTGCCGGGCCTGGATTTCCTGGGTGCGTTTGGGCTGTCTTTGGTGCTCGTGCCGCATTGGGACAACCGTGAGGGAGGTGCAACGCTGGACACGAGCCGTTGCTTCATGGGGCAGGAGCGCTTTGAGCGGCTGCGGACGTTATTACCTCGTGGGGTCACCGTGCTGGGCATCGAGGAGCACACGGCCATGATCCTCGACCTCGGCGCCGGCCATTGCCGGGTGATGGGACGGGGCAGCGTCACCTGCATCCGTGGTGACACCACGATGATCTTCACAGCGGCGGAGGCCGTTCCATTGGGTGTGTTGGGCGATTTTCGAATGCCATCCTTGCGCGCGGGCATACCGGAACACGTATGGCAGAATGTCGAGCGCGCCACGCAACAACTGCCAGAAATGCCCACGCCCCCGGAAGAGGTGCTCCGCCTGGTGGAAGCGCGCGAGGCGGCACGGGCACGACGCGACTGGCAGGAAGCGGATGCACTGCGCGCACGTATCGCCGCCCTGGGCTGGCACATCCAAGATACCCGGGAAGGCCCCCGCCTGCAACCCCTCATTGACGCACCGATGGGAGGCGATATATAATCCAACCGGCTGGTGAAAGTTCCTCTCGTCCGCTGCGTTCGAGGGCAGGTCGCACACTGATGAGTGATTTGATCGGCAGGACCCTAGGCAAATATCGCGTCATCGCCCGGATCGGCCGCGGTGGCATGGCAGAGGTCTACAAAGCCTATCAGCCCGGCCTGGACCGTTATGTCGCGATCAAGGTGTTGCATAGCCACCTGGCCGAAGAGAGCGATCTCATCGGGCGATTTAAGCGCGAAGCGGCTGCCATCGCCAACCTACGCCACCCCAACATCGTCCAGGTGTATGACTTCGATATTGTAGACGGCCTGTACTATATGGTGATGGAGTTCATCGAGGGTCCCACGCTCAAGGCCGAGCTGCGGGCGAGAAGCGCCCGCGGACAACCGTTTACCCTGGCGGAGACAGCGCGCATTTTTGGCGCCCTGGCAAGTGCCATCGATTATGCCCACTCCCGCGGCATGGTGCACCGTGACTTGAAACCGGCCAATGTGATGTTCACCAAAGAAGGCCAGGTCGTGTTGACCGACTTCGGCATTGCCCGGATTATGGGCGCAAGCGGGTTAACGATGACCGGCCTGATCTCAGGCACCCCCGCTTACATGTCGCCGGAACAGTGCCAAGGACAGCATGGGGATGAGCGCAGCGATATCTATGCCTTGGGGGTGATCCTCTATGAGATGGTGACCGGCACGGTGCCGTTCGACGCCGAAACCCCTCTGGCGATCATTATGAAGCACGTCCATGATCCGTTGCCACCGCCACGCGCACGCAACCCCAGCCTGCCCGAGGCGGTCGAGCGCGTCATTCTCAAAGCCCTCAGCAAAAACCCGGACGATCGCTATCCCAGTGCCGGGGAGATGGCACGGGCGTTGCGCGACGCAGTAGGGCTGAGCGCGGATGATACGCTGGCAGTCACCCCCGTCACCACCATTGCGCTTCCGCCGCGCGCTGTGGAGCTGCCCACGAAAACACCGCCGGTGCCCTCCCCACCTGCCGCCACAGCGGTAACCGCGCCGCGAAAACGAAGGGTGCCTTGGTTGCCGCTGGCAGTCGGTGGGGGAGTGATGATATTCGGCTGCGTCGTGGCGCTGCTCTCATTACCCTACGTGTTGCGTGATCCTATCCGTTGGCCACTGATCCCCGCTGTCTCGATCGCACTGACCTCCACACCTTCCGCAGTTCCCATCACCGAAACCAGCACGCCCGCGACAGACGTGGTTGAGGAAACTGCCAAAGGGACGGGTGTGGTCGTCTCGCCTGCTCCCGACAGCACGCCAACAGCAGCTCAGGCCATTCTCCCTTCCGCTCCAAGTGAAACACCAACCCCATCCGTTCAACAGCCGACCGACACCGCCACGGCGGCGACGTTGGGAGACCGCACTATGCAAGGAACGCTCGCTGGCTCAAAAGCGACAGGCTCCCCGAGTGCAAGCACAGCACCCCTAGAGGTCGACGTGGTGGCTGAATTCTCTCCTGGCGCCACGTCGACACCTCCAACCCCAGAAGGACTGAACACTCCAGACACTTTTGTGGGGTTACCAACCTATACGCCGCTACCGACCTACACGCCTCTGCCCACTTATACACCGTATCCGACCTACACACCTGTGCCGACGAGCACACCGACTCCACCGCCTACCGACACGCCTACTCCACCTGCCACAGCTATGAGCGCAGCTATGCCTTCGCCAACCCTCGCAGCGACCCGGCCATCACGCCCTGCTCCGAGCGGCAAGTTGGCGGTCCCGGTCGACAATGGAATGGGGCAGTATGATGTGGTGGTCTACCAGCTGCCGCGAGGCGAGATCATCGGCAAGATCCCCGGTGCGCGTCAGCCCAACTTCCGCGCCGACGGTTTCCTGGCGGTCAATGGTGAGGGAAGCGGGAGAGAGAACATCTGGGGCTACAACGTCGACGGCAGCGGGGGCATCGAGATCTCCACCTCGCCCGACGACCACCACCCCTTCTGGAAGTTCGACGGCAACGGGATTGTGTACAACAACCCTGGGCTGGTATGCGCCAAGCGAGACTGTCCCGAATGGCATATCTTCGTGCAGGGTGGACTGGCCAAGCCGGACGTGGAGGTGGTGGCGAGCAAGTTGATCCTCGCAGGAGACGTGTTCCGCGACCAGCCGATGTTTCCACTCTGGGCGGCGGACGATTACATCCTGTTTCGGGGGTGCGACATCTGGCTAGGGGGCACGGGGGGCAGCATCTGTGGCATCTGGCGCACCCCGTCCTGGGCGACGGCGGGGGCAAC
>JANXAX010000305.1 GCA_025062175.1 Anaerolineae bacterium
TTCCACGCTTGGTGTCTCCACGGCTTATGACCCCCGCAACATTATCCCTGTTTCCATTTGTGTTGCTCTCCACTTGCTGATAGAATGGCATGCAGAGGTGCACAAAAGCACCTTATCATGAGGCTGCCGGGAGGTCAATCCCTGAACTAAGCCTCGTTCGCGGCGATATGGAGAAGAGGAGCGGCAAGTGCCGAGCCAGCTTAAGCAGATCGAGGCAGTACAGCAGTTTGACCGGCTGCGCGAGCGCGCCATTCTCACCGAGCTAGTGGGCTTTATCACGCGCTCCGAAGTGGGATTGCTGCCGTTCGATTTGGTGCGTGAAAAGCTGCACGTGCGCGAGGTGGGCGAACGCGGCCTGCGCGACATCCCATTGGACAAAATCGTGGGCAGCGTGGGTCGTTATAACGACTTCACCCGCCACTTCCTCCCGCGAACCTCGTCGCTCCGCCAGCGTTGGGCACGGGTGCGTTCGCTGGCCGAAGAGTTGCATGGGTGGCCGCCCATCGAGGTCTACCAGGTGGGCGATGTGTACTTCGTTAAGGATGGCAACCATCGCGTCTCGGTGGCGATGGAGATGGGCCTCAAGACCATCCAAGCCTACGTGACCGAATGTACTGCGCCAGTGCCGTTGGAGAGCACGGATACCATCGCCGATCTAATCCTCAAGGCGGACCGCGCTGACTTTTTGACGCGCACGGGTTTGGACCAGCTGCGGCCGGGGCATAACATTTCGGTGACTATGCCAGGTCGGTATCAGGTGTTGCTGGCCGATATCGCGGCACACCAGTATGCGCTTGAACAGCGCACCGGCGCGCCGGTTTCCTGGGAGGAGGCGACCCTGAACTGGTATGACACCGTCTATCAACCTGCGGCGCAGCTGATCGAACAGAAGGGCCTGTTGCGCGAATTTCCCCATCGCACCCCTGCCGACTTGTACACCTGGATCATCGAATACCAGGTGGAGCTGCGCGACCTGTGTGGCAAGCCGGATGTGAACGAACAGGTCGTCGTTGAGGACTTCGCCCAGCGTTATAGTGGCCGTCCGTTGATCGCCCAGATCAAGGCCATCCGCCGCTTTCTGGAAAATCTTCTGCGACGCCGCCATGCACCATGCGAGAGGCTGTGAACGATGCTACGCGCCCATGTGTGGATCTCCGGCCATGTACAAGGGGTGAACTTTCGTTGGTACACGCGGAATAAGGCGCAGAGTCTTGGTGTGAAGGGTTGGGTGCGCAACTTATGGGATGGTCGGGTGGAAGCCGTCTTCGAAGGCGAGGAAGCGGCAGTGCGCCAAATGATCCACTGGTGCCACATCGGCCCTCCCTCTGCCCAGGTCGAGCACGTCCAGGTAGAATATGAAGCACCCACCGGCGAGTTCAGCGGTTTCCACATTCGTTAGGGTGGGCCTTCCCGACGGCGCTGCATCCAGCACGGATACGAGATCGTAACAGGCCGCCAAGGTTGTGGACCACTATGAGGCGGGAGTGCGATGAACAGCGCGGATGAACGCAAGCGGATTTTGATCTTGACCGCGGATGCTGGCTCGGGGCATCGCAGTGCAGCGCTGGCACTCGAGGCGGCGTTACAGGAACGGTATGGCCGCCAATGCACCTCCGTCATAGTAAACCCCCTCCGTGCGGCAAGCACGCCCTCTTTCCTGCAAGCGGTCACCGAGGAAAATTACGATGAGATGGTGCGGAAGGATCCCGCACTCTATGAATTGAGCTACTGGCTGAGCGATTCCCTCGCCACGGCGGCGATCATCGATCAGGTGGTGGCAGTGATGCTGCACGACACCCTGCGCGGTATTCTTGACGAACACCGACCAGACGCGGTGGTGTGCACCCACCCCCTCTACTTGGAACCGCTCAATTTTGTGTTCGACCGCGCCGGTCGTTCGCTACCGCTCGTCAGCGTTATTACCGATTTGGTCACAGTGCACACGCTCTGGTTCAATCCGCGGGTGCATCTCTGCCTAGTGCCTACGGAACAAGCGTACCGCAAGGCGCTCCGGCGAGGAGTGCCGATGCACCGGGTGCACATCACCGGACTACCGGTACACCCGCGCTTTGCCGCCGAAACCAGGCCGCCGGCAGAGATCCGTCGCGAGCTGGGATGGTTGCCGGATATCCCCGCCGTGCTGCTGGTCGGCGGGACACGGGTGCCACGGGTGGGCGAGATTGCGCGCTTGATCGACCGCGCCGGCCTGGAGATCCAGCTGGCTGTGGTAACGGGCGGCGATGAAGCACTGTACCGGGTGTTGAGCGCCACGCGCTGGCAGATACCCACTTACATCTACGGTTTTGCCGAGAACATGCCAGCCCTCATCCGCGCCAGCGACCTGGTCATCACCAAGGCAGGTGGGCTCATCACCGCCGAGACCTTGGCGTGCGGACGTCCCTTGATCTATTGTAGCGCGATCCGCGGCCAGGAGACGGGCAATGTCAAGTACGTCGTCTCCGCCGGCGCCGGCGATTGGGCGCCCCGCCCACAGCAGGTGCTCATGCACTTGGTGCGCTGGCTGGAGGACGATGCTGCGTTGCTGCGTCAGCGCAGTGCCAACGCCGCCCAGCTCGGCAGGCCGAACGCCGCCTATCAGGCCGCCGATCTGATCTGGGAGCTGGCTACCTCCGAACCGGTGCCAGTGCAGCCGGTGCCCACCTTGCGCACGGCGGCGATGTTCCCCCTCCGCGCCGGCATCCACGTGTCGCGCATCTTCGACCGGCTGGAACAAGATCTACGCAACCTGACCGACGCGGAAATGGCTCGCCTGGCAGTGTGGTGTGTCAACCAGATCGAGACACCAGCGGATTTGGAACGCGTCGGCCTGGCATTGCGCGAACGGCTCAACAAGCTGGCCGCCGCCCAACGCTAAAGCAGAGCACGTGCCCGCACGAGGACGCAGAACTTGTGAGCGACCACCCGGCCACGCGCTCGGGCCGGTGAGGTCGAGGAACTCACCACGCGGACAATTCCACAACACCTTAAGATTTTTAGCAGGGAGGTAAGACAGCTAATGGAACTGATCACGGTGCGCATCGAAAAACCCGCCAACGTCAATTTCATCTTGGGTCAAACCCATTTCATCAAGTCGGTGGAGGATATTCATGAAGCGCTCGTCACGGCGGTGCCGGGGATCAAGTTCGGGTTGGCTTTCTGCGAGGCATCTGGCGCCTGCCTGGTACGCTGGTCGGGCACGGATGAGGCGATGATCGAGCTGGCCCGTCAGAACGCTCAAATGATCGGCGCCGGCCACAGCTTCATCGTGTTTCTAGCTGAAGGGTTCTATCCCATCAACGTCCTCAACGCCATCAAAATGGTGCCGGAGGTGTGTCGCATCTTTTGCGCGACGGCCAATCCCACCCAGGTGATCGTCGCTCAAACGGAGCAGGGACGGGCCATCTTAGGCGTCGTGGATGGTGCCAGCCCGCGAGGAGTCGAAGGGCCAGAGGAGATTGCCTGGCGTAAGGAGCTCTTGCGCAAGTTCGGCTACAAGTTGTAAGGAGCTTTTTTTCTCGGAATCCTGCCTTCTGTGATAGGATGATGGTGTGTGTTGCGAATTGAGACCCCCAGGGTGCATTTCACCTTGGGGGAAGGGGCGAAAAGCGGTTTGTCGGCAGGAGCAAACGACATCGCCTTGCCGGGGCGCAGTGCGCCGCGCACCGACGCCCTACAGCTGACCGTGCGCCCGTGTG
>JANXAX010000306.1 GCA_025062175.1 Anaerolineae bacterium
TGAAAACCCGCAACCCTTGTGCATCTCGCTGCTGGCAAATGCTGTTTGTCCTCTGGCTCGTCGCGGCGGTCGGCATCGCCGGGCTGACCAGTCCACCGGTGACAGCAGCGCCTCCCGCACCTCCACCGGGCTCAGGTGTGGTGTTTCCTTTTCCCATTGACCCGCGCACCACTGGCGACGCATCATCGGATACGCCGTGGGAACAGCTAGTCGCGGGATTCTGGGCCAAGACACCTGCCATGGTGATGCCGAAGTCCCCTGCCTTCGCCCTCGCATCCGCGGATGCCGAACTGCAGCCGGACTCGAGCAGCGAGGCCTCACAGGCAGCCCCCACGGCGGGCGAAGCCACCCTCGTCGTCGTGAACCAGGCCGGCGTGGCGATCTGCTACCTCTATATCTCGCCAAGCGACGCGGATACCTGGGGCGGGGACTGGCTGGGCGACACGGTCATCCGCCCAGGCAGGCAACGCACCTTCGCCTTGCCGCCAGGTGAGTACGACCTCAAGGCGGAGGACTGCGAAGGCAGTGTGTTGAGCGAGCACTACCACGTGGGCATCTCGGGCAAGGTGCGCTGGACGGTCGAGGGCGCGGCGAAGGGGGCACAGGCCGTCGAAGCCTCGACGGATGAGATCGAGACGCCGTCGGATGAGGCCGAAGAGCCATACGCGGAGGAGGGCGCGCCGGCCAAAACGGTGGCGCTGACCCAGTTTCTATGTTGCGGCTACACCGTCGGGGGCACACGCGTCTGGGGCATCGGCTATCCGGAGGGTTGGCAGGTGCAATATCTGCCCAACGACGATCCCAACGACTTTGTGGGTGCCCTCTTCTCCGATCCGGATAGCAGTATGCAGGTGCTCTTCGTCCCGTCCGCCTGGACGCCAATGGGCACACCGCTGGACACGGGAGACGTAGATGCCTATCTCGACGCTTATGCCGTCCAGCGCGCCCAGAGGGATCCCGGTTTTGCCGAGTTTCTGCGCCAGCCGCTGCCCGGGCTGCCGATGTATCGCGTGTGGGCCGGGACGTGGACGCGCGATGGGGAGCAGTTCTGGGAGAGCTATCTGGTGGGCGTCAACCCGCTGCCTCAGGTCGAAGGTATGCCGCGTGGTGGTCTGACCGCTATGGGAGCGCGTGCCGACTCGGCGCACTGGCAGCAGGTCAAGCAGATCTACGCCGCGATGCTGGCGACGATGCGCGTCGAGGTGATCAGGCCGGACGGCTACACGCCGCCCTCGCCGAGCTCGCCACCAGACAACGAGGCGCAGGACATGGCCGAGCAGGGCAGCGCCGCCACCCGCTATTGGGAGTTGGTCTTCTGCCCGCGCGCGTGCCGCTGGGAGTACATCGACCTGGCGAACCAGCCCACCGGTCAGCAATGGTGCTGCTCGGATGGCTGCATCGGGGAGCTGTCCAAGGTGCCCTGCGTGAAGTCGGAGTGTCGGACGCAGTGTGTCCGCTGAGGGGGCAGCTCTGCCCGGCGACACAGGGCGCATTTTAGGGAAACAATCGGGTCAAAACCGAGCTGCACGTGTCAGCCACGAGTTGCGGTGCTGCTCCCTGGCAGTCACGGTTCGGATCAGTGACACACCTCCGGGGCTGCCGCCTGTGTTCATCCCTCAATCGAAATGCACCTGTTGGCCCATCTCCATGTTGTGCTGTCCGTCGGGCTGGAGTAGCATGGTGGTGATGGAGAACGGACGGGTTAGGAAGCGATGGAAACACTGCTGAATTTCCTTTCGGCGCTGGGGCTTTCCTCGGCGGCAGGGCTGAATGCCTATCTACCGCTGTTCATCGTCGGGCTTTTGGCGCGTTTCACCGATCTGGTGCAGCTGCGTCCGCCTTGGGATGCGCTGAGCAGCTGGTGGGCGCTCGGCATCCTCGGTGTGTTGCTCATCATCGAAATCGTCGCGGATAAGGTGCCGGCGGTGGACACGGTCAACGACGTGATCAACACGGTCATCCGCCCGGCAGCCGGTGCGATTCTGTTCGCCGCCAATTCGGGCACGTTGGGCGAGTTCCATCCCGTGCTAGCGCTCCTCTGCGGCCTGGTGGTGGCAGGCGGAGTGCATGCCGTCAAGGCGACGGCGCGGCCGTTCATCACCGCGAGCACGGGCGGGATGGGCAACTGGCTGGTGAGCACGATTGAGGACATCATCGCGTTCGTCACCACGCTGCTTGCCATCTTGGTGCCCATCATCATCGCCGTCCTGGTCCTCGGCGCGCTGACGTATCTAGTGCGCCGTCTCTTGCGCCGCGCCCGTCCGGCGACCGGCTAAGTCCATCCACTCGCGGTGGAAAACCGTCGTGCGTGAGCCTGAGGTGGGGTTGCGCTGCGCCGCATCTGCTGGGACAACCGGCCGGCCTTCCGGACGCGCGACACGGCTGGAGGGGTGTTCTTGGCTTGCAGCGAGTGGAGCAAGCACGCCATGCCGTAGTCTCACACTCAACCGAAGCGGGTGTCGTGCCCTGGCGAGGTATATGCTCCATTCGGACCAAGAATGGGGAAGGCCGCGGAGGACACCTTCCGGCCGCTGCCGCGGACGAGAGCGCATTGTTGCCATCCGTCTCGTCTCTGCCCTGGCAATTTGCCTTTCGGGGCAAAGTGTGCTATATGTATCAAATTAGTAAATTGTTCACGGCGCGCTCCCGCTCTTGCGCGGAGCGCCTCTCGATCATCACTAAGTCAAGGAGGTGTGCAATGACCCATTTACGCGTCGGAGACGAGGCGCCTGACTTCACCCTGCCAAGCCATCTGGGCAAGCAAGTCACGCTGAGTGCCTTGCGTGGCAGCAAGAACGTCGTCCTGGTCTTCTTCCCGCTCGCCTGGACGCCCGTCTGAACGAACCAGATGCCCGCTTACGAGGCCGACATGGCCAAGTTTGGGGCATTAGATGCCCAGGTTCTGGGCATAAGCGTGGATCACGTTCCCTGTTTGAAGGCGTGGGCGGAAAGTCTGGGCAACATCAGCTATCCGTTGCTCAGTGACTTCTGGCCACACGGCGAGGTGGCGAAGAAGTACGGCGTGCTGCGTCCGGAGGGCTACTCCGAGCGGGCGATCTTCCTGATCGACAAGCAGGGGATCATCCGCTACATCGACGTGCACGACATCAACGACCAGCCACAGAACGAGGTGCTGCTGGCTGAGCTGCGCAAGCTAGAGCCGGAGCTGGCAGCACGTCTGCCGGCCGAGACGGCAGTGCCAGCCCAGCCGCAGGGTGGCGTCATCATGTACTGCACGCGCTGGTGTTCGGATTGTCAGCGGGCGCGCGCCTGGTTGAACCAGCACGGCATCAAATACACCGAGATCGACGTGAACGCCAATCCGGCAGCGGCGCGCAAGGTGCGCGAGTGGACCAAGGGCAACCTGGTGACGCCCACCTTCGACATCAACGGCACCATCGTGATCGACTTCGACGTCGAGAAGCTCACCCAACTCCTGCTGAAATAGGCTGGGCGGGCATTCCCACTGCAGAGCACGCAGCGCAGGGCGCATAGGCAAACCGCTGCGTGCTCTGCACTTTTGGCTGCGTCGGATCGCCGCTCCCAGCCGGTCGCAGGGCGGGTAGATGGTGGAGGGTGGAGGCGGCGGGAGAGGTGCACTCCTGCCAGAGGACACCCGGCAGCACACCCATCGGGCGTGCTTTCCGTCGCCTGCTTCCTCGATCCCACTGACCCGCGAAT
>JANXAX010000307.1 GCA_025062175.1 Anaerolineae bacterium
AAGTGCCATCAGATGGGCGACGGTCGTGAGCGTGTTCATGACATCCTCCTGGACACAAAGTATGCTGCTGTGGGTTGCGTGATGACGGGAAGATATCCCACCTGCGTGCAGAGGGCAAGTGGTGACCCTGCCACTATGGCGAAAAATCAGCGCAGACGGCGCAGCAGGGCCATCTGAAGGCCATAGATGATGACAAAAACCATCCCGCCGACGAGTATCAAGATCAGGCAGCGTGCTGGTGTAAGCACGGTGAACAAAGTGACCTCTGGTAGACGCGTTGGTTCGGGTCGGGTGCGGGGTTGGTCAGATGAGAGATCTTCTGAAGATGACCCGACGATTTCCGAGGATATGCCCTCGGGAGATTGTGATGCGCGTTGTCCTTGGGCTGGCGGTGTCACCACAGGCGTGGGGACAGGAGAGGTAAGCGGACCGGGCAGTTGGGCATCACATAATGGGGTGAACGACCATAGCACACCTAATATGAGCATCGTTGCGAAAAGCCACCGGGTCCTGCTGGAGCGCATGGGTTCTCACCGTGGTGATGTGATTGCCTGGTCGGCCGGCATAGATGATCGCTCCTGTTCCATAGTGCTCGGAATTGCCTCCAGTTGCTCAATCATCTCCCGCACGACATCGAAGCCGCCCTGCCAGAACTCGGCGCGGCGGACATCGATGCCGGCCGCCTCCAGGATGCGCAACGGCGACTCAGAACCCCCTGCCGCGAGGATGCTCAGATAGCGCGGTTTGAACGATTCACCTGTCATTTTGTACTGGCGATAGAGCGAGAGAACCAGGAGCTGTCCGAAGCTGTAGGCATACACATAGAAAGGCGTATGGTAAATATGGGGGATGGACACCCATTCCCAGCGGAACTCTTCGCTGACCTCCACGGCATCGGCAAATTGGGAACGCAGGTTCTGCAGGTAAGCCGTCGCCAGATCGTCCACCGAGGCACCCTGCTGCACCATCTCGTGTGCCTGGCGCTCAAACAGGGCGAAGTTGGCCTGGCGCATGATCGTGGCGTAGGTGTCATCCACTTGATTGAAAAGGAGCTCATAGCGTACCGTGTCATCCCTTTCCTGGTTCAGGAGATGGTCCACCAGGAGCATTTCACCGAATGTTGAGGCCGTCTCGGCCAGCGGCAACGTGCTGTGGTACGTGAGGATACTATGATGTCCGGCGATAATACTGTGCACGGCATGCCCCAGCTCATGGGCCAGCGTGCTCACATCGGAAGGTCGTCCCTGGTAATTGACCATGACCCACGGGGTCAGCCGGGGTGCCACGCTCCAGCAGAAAGCACCACTGCGCTTGCCCTTGCGCACCTGGCTGTCTATGTGATCCGCCTGAAATACCTGGCGTGCCATATCAGCCAGTTGAGCATCGAAGTTGTGGAAGGCACTCAGCACAATACCCGCCGCCTCGCCAAAATCGTACGTTTTTTCGGTGTGCATCACGGGCGCATACAGGTCATAACGTCGCAGACGTTCCATGCCCAGCCATTTCGCCTTAAGCTGGAAATAGCGCTGATACAGCGGAGCGTTCTGGCGGCACACTTCCAACAGGGTATCCACCACGTGATCGGGCAGATCGTTGCTCAAGTTGCGGGCGCTGATCGGGCTGGAGAAGCCACGCAGCTGGACCTGCTCATTGTACCAGTCGCGCACCACCGCCTGGTACAACTGTCCCAGGATCAGCCCGTCCTGGGCGAAGACGCGATATAGCTCTTGATAGGCACGTGCGCGCAGCGCCGCATCGGGATGGCGGAAGTAAACGCTGATCTCGCCGCGGGTCAGCCGTCGGACGCTGTCGTCGAGCTTGAGTCGGAAGATATACCGATTGGTGATGGCATCATACAAGGTACGCAGGGCATGGACACCTGTCACGTCCTTCAGGTTGATGATTTTCTCTGCCTCTTCGGAGAGTGTATAAGGCTTGAAGCGGCGCATAGTCTCAAGCCAGTAACGAAACTCTCCCGCCCCGGCCATCAGACGTGCCGCGTTTTCGTCGTCCAGGGCCTTCCACCACAGGCTGAAAAAGAGCAAGCGGTTGTTGATTTGCGCCATGAGCTGATCCATACGCGCCAGAAGCGCCTGGGCGATCTGACTCTGGGTGTTCTCGGCAAAGCTCAGCCCGGCGTAGGCGCGCAGACGTTGCGAAAGGTGGGTGATGGCCTCCAGCTGGTGAATGAGTTCCAGCAATTCTTCCAGCGAGATATCCGGTCGCAGACGCGCACGCGCGGCCTCAAAAGCTGCGGCGCGCGTCTGGAGCTCCTCGATCGCAGAGTGCATTTCCGGGCTATCCGGCGCCGGAAATAGATCCCCAAGGCTCCAGCGTTTCTGAGGGTAGTTTGGGATGGCGTGTAGCATAGATAGGCTAAACCCTTTCCTTAATAGAAAAGGATGTGACTCTGCAAGACCAAGGTTGCCGGCACGTTGTCATCGTGCCGGCAGGCCACTTTATGGATCATATGATCAGAGGTGGCCGGTTTGCAAGCCACCCCTGAAGTGCACAGCTCGATTTGTCCTCCCTAGGGCGTGAACCTTATTTGGCATAGTCCACGGCGCGCGTCTCGCGGATCACGGTCACCTTGATCTGGCCGGGATACTCCAGCGTCTCCTCGACCTTGCGCGCAATGTCCTTAGCAAGCGTGATGGCAGCGTAATCGTCCACCTCCTCCGGTTTGACCAGGATGCGAATTTCGCGACCGGCCTGGATGGCGAAGCTCTCCGCCACGCCCTTGAAGGAATTGGCTACCTCCTCCAGGGCTGTGATGCGCTTGACGTAGCTCTCCAGACTTTCCCGCCGTGCACCTGGCCGTGACCCGGAGATAGCATCCGCGATGGAGACAATAATCGCCTCCAAGGAGTCTGTCTCGGTCTCTTGGTGATGGGCAGCGATGATGTCCACCACTGGCTGGCTGACGCCGTAGCGCTTGGCGAGCTCGGCGCCGATGGCTGCATGCGGCCCTTCCATCTGGTGATCCACCGCCTTGCCGATATCGTGGAGCAGGGCGCCGGTCTTGGCAAGCCGGACATCAGCCCCCAACTCGGCGGCCAAAATGCCGGCAATGTGGGCACACTCCAGGGCATGCTGATATTGATTCTGGCCGTAGCTGGTGCGATACTTCAGCCGACCGATGAGCTTGACCAGCTCGGGATGCAATCCAGGCACTCCCACCTCCAGCACGGCGCGTTCGCCGGCCTCGATGATATCCCTTTCGACTTCCTCCTGGGCCATCTCGACCACCTTCTCGATGCGCCCAGGGTGGATGCGTCCGTCGGTGATCAGCTTATTCATGGCGACGCGTGCCACCTCACGCCGCACCGGATCGAAACCGGAGAGGATGATGGTCTCCGGGGAATCGTCCACGATGACGTCGATGCCGGTCGCGTTCTCAAAGGCGCGGATATTGCGCCCCTGCCGTCCGATGATGCGCCCCTTGATCTCATCATTCGGCAATGGCACAGCCGAGACCGTGGTCTCGGCAACCTGGTCGCTGGCAATACGTTGCATTGCCAGCGCGATGATCTTGCGAGCGCGTCGTTACGCATCGGCACGCGCCACCCCATCGACCGCGCCGACCATGCCCCCCCAAACCAGGCGCGCCCCGAGTGAGAACCACAGCCAGCGGGGTTTGGTCGCCCGGTACAGAGTCAGAATT
>JANXAX010000308.1 GCA_025062175.1 Anaerolineae bacterium
ACAGCGTGAGCGCATCTTCTTCTTCCCGGACCAGCACTTGGGCCGCAACACGGCGCGCCGTCTGGGGATCATGCCCGAGGAAATACTGCTGTGGACCCGAAGCGATCTCCCCGAACCCGAGGCTATCCGCAAGGCCAAAGTGGTGCTTTGGCCTGGAGCATGCAATGTACACCAGCACTTTCGTCCTCAGGATGTCCTGGCGATGCGCCGGCAGTTTCCCGATGTGCGCATCCTGGTGCACCCGGAATGCAAGCCGGAAGTGGTCGCGCTGGCCGACGATGTCGGTTCGACGCGCTACATCATCGAACAGGTGCAAACGGCAGCACCAGGCACCCGCTGGGCCATCGGCACTGAGGCGCGCTTGGTGCGACGCTTGCAGCGTCAACATCCAGAGCAGCACATCATGCTGCTATCTGAGACGCTACCGTTCTGTCGCACAATGGGACAGACCACGGCAGAGAAACTGCTCCGGCTGCTCGAAGCGCTCGAGCGGGGCGAACGGCCTCACCGTATCACGGTAGACCAGGAAACCGCATACTGGGCACGCATCGCTCTGGAACGTATGCTCGCTTTGTAATAAGTGGAACGGGTTCATCCTTGCGGCGATAGAGTGGGGGGGTGCGGTAGTGTTGTCACTCCGTCTCCCACCCCTGTCGAGCCATCGAAGCTAGGAGCATTGGAAGGTGCCCATCGAGACCGACGTATTGGTCATCGGCTGTGGCATCGCCGGCGCCACGGCGGCGTGGCGTCTGGCGCAGGATCGACAGCGTCAGGTCCTAGTGATCACCCGAACAGCCGACCCCACGGAATCCAACACCCGTTATGCCCAGGGAGGCATCGTCGGTTGCGGGATTGGCGACTCGGCGCAACGATTGGCAGACGACATCCTGGCTGCCGGCGCTGGATTGAGTCTGCCTCAGGCCGTGCACTTGCTGGCTCAGGAGGGACCTGCGTTGGTCCAGCGTCTGTTGATCGACGAATTGGGTGTGCCCTTCGACCGTACTCCGGAGGGCGCCATTGCCTACACATCAGAGGGGGGACACTCTATACCGCGCATCCTCCACGTCGGCGATGCCACCGGGCGCGCGATCGAAGAGGCGTTGATCACCCGCCTGCGCGCGCTGCCCAACGTCACATTGCGTACCAGCACCACTGCAGTGGATTTGATCACCTCTTCCCACCACTCCCGCGACCCGTTAGCGGTGTATCGTCCCATAACCTGCCACGGCGCGTATGCGCTCGACCGTTCCACAGGGAACGTGCAGCGTATTCTGGCGCGCGCCACCGTTCTGGCGACCGGTGGCCTGGGGCGCATTTATCGCTACACCACAAACCCGGAAGGGGCGCGTGGCGATGGCCTGGCGATGGCCTATCGGGCCGGCGCACGGGTCATCAATGCCGAATACATCCAGTTTCATCCGACTACGCTGGCCATTCCCGGGGCGGATAATTTCCTGATCTCCGAGGCTGTGCGGGGTGAAGGAGGACGTCTCTATACCCCGGATGGCCGACACTTCATGGATCACTATGCGCCGCACTGGGGTGATCTAGCCCCGCGGGACATCGTCGCCCGTGCCATTCACGAAGAGATGATCACCCATGGATACCCCCACGTGCTGCTCGACCTGGCCAGCCATATGGACGCGGCGCGCATCCGCGAACGCTTTCCCACTATTTACGCGACCTGCTTGCGAGCTGGACTCGACATCACGAAAGACCCGATCCCGGTCGTGCCGGCAGCCCATTATTTTTGCGGCGGCATCCTGGTGGACGAATGGGGACGCAGCACCATCGAGGGACTCTACGCGGTGGGAGAGGTCAGTTGTACCGGAGTCCATGGGGCCAATCGGCTGGCCAGCACATCCCTGCTAGAGGGATTAGTGTGGGGCTATCGCGCTGGCAGCGATATCGCCCGCCGCACCGACTTGCACCTGGTGAGGGCAAGTGAGATCCCACCGTGGCAAAATGTAGAGCATGGCATCCCTGCCGACCCAGTGTTGATCTACCGTGATCAACGCTCGATCCAGTATGTGATGTGGCTCTATGTCGGGCTGGCGCGCAACACCCATCGGCTGGCGCGGGCGTTGCGCGAATTGAGCCATCTATGGGAGACCATCGATGGATTCTACCGTACGACACGCATTACCGATGAATTGATCGGTCTGCGCAACATGGCGCAGGCTGCCTGGGTGGTGACTCGCGCTGCATGGCATAACCATCAATCTCGTGGCACTCACTACCGCGAGGACAGTCGCCAGGAAGAATTCGCAAACCTGGGCAACACGAAAGATTCTTGGGACAGCCCCCACGGTTACGCCAACCTGGAAGGATGAAAAAACACAAGGAGCGACGGGCTTGCTTCGCTTGGCTCCTTGTGTGAT
Organism: Anaerolineae bacterium; assembly: GCA_025062175.1. Classification (GTDB taxonomy): domain Bacteria; phylum Chloroflexota; class Anaerolineae; order 4572-78; family NAK82; genus NAK82. Next base: position 2,382 of record JANXAX010000308.1, read on the forward strand.
GCGCGCGGAAGGATTCGCAAGCTGGACAGGTCAAGCGGATGCGCTCGAGATAGACGCACTTGCCAGCGCCTGATTGAGCAGCTTGAAAAGGCGCGATTTGCGACGGGCGGCGTTGTTCTTGTGGATGGCGCCTTTCTGTGCTGCCTTGTCCAGTGCCTTGACCGCGGACACAATGGCAGCGCGTGCATCCTCCAGCTTGCCCTCTTCGATAAGACGCCGCACTTTCTTCACATAGGTGCGTGCCGCCGAGCGATAGACCCGATTGCGCAAGCGGCGTTTCTCATTCTGGCGCGCACGCTTCAGAGCGGATCTCGTGTTGGCCAACTCTCTCTCCTTACTCCTTGGCAATAAATTGTTTTCATTAAGCAGCCATTTTACCCGAAGACAAGATGTTGTGCAATTTTGCCCTTCGCCTGAGGGTGCATTTCCCTTTTAGGGAGATAAGCCGAAGCCTCAAGTCACGTGGGACGTCCCCGGGCGGGGTGCTTGGCCGTCTATGCCGCAAGAGTCATCCGGGTCATGAGCGTGCGGGAGCGATAAAGACGTTTGGACCACCGAAAGCTGCGAAAGGGCGCGAAGGACGCAAAAGTAGCTAGCGAGGGAAGTCGTGCCTCGCCTGATAGACATATCGCCGGGCATCCTTCTGCGGGGACGCTGCTATCTCCATCGAGTCGGCGGACAGCCGGCCATAGGGCTACGAACACCGGTTTCAAGGGTGCTGCTAACCGCCCACGCTTTTCATCACCAGACGATGAATTGGGCGCGCTTTATGCGGTTCGAGGGAAAGCGCAGCCGGCGGGTTCGAGGCCTCGTCTGGCTTGTCCGAGGTAGCGAAGAGCAGCACCCCGCGCTTGTTCAGCAGATCCATTGCCTGACTCACCTCTTGCGTGATGACGATCTCTTGGGCCAGCAGCTCAGCCCGCGGTGTTTCATCTGGGAGATAGTCCATGCGTGCCACTGTGGTCAAGAACTCGCGATAGCGGAAGCTCTTAAAGGGTGTGGGATCACCCCGTCGCAGATTCTCCGCCACCTCCTGATGCACCGTCGCCAGCCCATCCGGCATCCTCGCGCGTCGCTCTTCACATAACATCACGAACTCATGGAAGCTTTTCAGCCGGCCGTCTTGCAGCGCCTCCCAGAACTCTTCGGACGGGATTACGTTGCCCATCACCATCAGGGAAATATAGGCTAGGTAATCCTGGTTGTCGGCGGTGAGGAAATGATATTGCGGTTGATAGAGCTGCCCATACACCGCGCGAAACGCACTTTCGTCAAAG
>JANXAX010000309.1 GCA_025062175.1 Anaerolineae bacterium
AGAGCGTCAGGGTGCGCCCGGGAGCATCCCATGCATAACCGCGTAGATAGATCCCCTCGCCCAATCGGTAGTCGCAGCGCTGGGGCAGGTCATCGAGGCGCAACCCCTGACCACGCACCACGCGCAATGGTTGTAGCAGAATGGTGTCCCCACCTTCCCGCAACGGCACGCGCGTCCCGCTGGCTGGGTCGTACAGGCCGGCGCGCAGGTGGAAGACCACCGGCGGCACAGCGCGCGGGATGAATAGCATATGCTCATCGCGCACATAGTGCTTAGTATCCCACGTGCTGGTGGGCAGCTCGATCTGGGCGGTGACATCGCCCGGATGGAAGTTGTCACTGATCGCCCACGTGCGCTGATCATGGGGGGCATCCAGATGCACGAAGGACCGATAATTGGTCGCAATGTCCTGTTGTGCCTGCCAGTAGAGTACCACGCGCACCGTGTCCCCTTGAGGCACTACCTCGCGCTCCAGGTCATAGCCCAGCAGCCAAAAGCGCCCGTCCAGATCCACCTGCATCGGATGCTGCACACCGGACACTTGTCCTGGCGGCGAATGCTGGCGGAACCACGTTGTATAGGGGTCGATCACCCCTACCTTTACGCAAAACCAAAGCAACAATACGACCGACGCAACCCAGACGGTTGTGTGCGCTGCCGGCCGGATGGGGATGTTTATTTCGCAATGCGGCGTGCTGTGGCGCCGCCGTAAACCAATGCGCCAGACGCTTACCGAGAGCAGCGCAGTTGCCCCACCGATCGAGATCCAGTTGGCCACCGCACGCAACGGAGTCTCTCCGAAACGCAGCGCGAGCACGTGGCGTCCTGCCGGAATCTCCACCGTGATCAAGCCACTATCCGGCTCAGCGGAAAGCGGGAGTGCGTGGCCGTCCAATTGCGCCTCCCAGCCGGGAAAGTAGAAGGTGCGAAAACGCGCGCGAAATGGCCGAGCACTCTCGAAGGCATAGCGCTCGCCGATGGCGGAATAGTCGAGACGATGTGCCACTACGTCCGCCGGCAGCTGCGTGCGGTCCAGCTTCTCCAGAGACTGGGGTGCGGCGCCGCGCTTCAATGCCTCAGCCAGGGGCGACGAAGTGGGCATCCGTTCCACCCAACGCGGCACATACTCGCCCAGCGTGGTCAGCCCGATGGTGCGGGTGTGCAGCTCGAAAGCGGCCAAGTCGGCCAGACGTTCACCGTAGCGCGCAAAGGGACGAAAGGGGTAAAGATAGACCATCGCCGTCAGCAAGAGTGCCAGCACAGCTACGAGAGCAAATAGCTCATGGATTCGGTGTGCCACGGGCTTCGCAGCCCAGGGGAGAGAAGGTGTGGATAGTGCCAACGCCAGCGCGGCCAGGAAGGCCAGACATACGTTAACCAGCCCGAGCATCCGCCAGGGGAACTCGGCCACCGCCAGAAAGGGCACGTGCAGCCAAAGCCACAGCGACTGCGGCAGAGTCATGAAAACGCCCAGCACAGCCACTGCGAGGAAAAAGCCGCCCAACACGCTTTCGGGACGGCGACCCCGTGAGCGGATCAGCCAGCCCACACCTGCTGCCGCGAGGAGCAACGTCGCCGGCCCCAACGCGAACGGCACCCACGGATTGGCACACGCGCGGTCCAATGCCCGCGGCAGCGCCAGCAGTTCCCCGAGGTCCAAGAAACGCAGTGAAAGGGGGCTTACTTCCAAATAGCGTTCTTCAACGGCATGCGTCCATTCCCGCTCGATGAGCGCGGGCAGCCAAAAAAAAGCGCTCCACGCCAAGCCCACTGTAAAGCTGGCAACAACCGCTGCCAGGCGACGCCATGTCCGAATCCCAGAGGCCGTAGCGGCCCCTGACCGCGACGCCCCGCCGAGTCCCCAGAGCAGCAGGGCATAACTCCCCGCCACCGGCAGCATGATGAGCGCGTGGAAGAGGTGGCTCAAAATCAGCGCCCCCAACACGACGGCGGTGAGCACCCAATATTGCCATCCACCCGTGCACACCAATCGTCCCACCGCCCAGAGCATCCAAGGAAAGAGCCCAATCGCCAGGTATTGGGGATAGTTGCCCCCATAGAGCAGCAGCTCGCGCAACGCGAACGGGGCAAAAAGATAGACCGCCGCGGCCACTATCCCCGCCCCAGCGCCCAGCCAGTCGCGCACGAATAAGTAGGCGCCCAGGGCATAGGCCAGGGCCATCAGGCCCAAGACGATCTTCCAACTGATCTCCAGCGAGAAACCAGCCGCCCAAAAAGGCAACGGCAGGATGTAAGGCAGCGGAGGGACGAAGATCCAGTATGGCACCCCGTAGCCGTAGGCGAGATGTGGTGCCCAGCGCGGATAGACAATGCCCGGGGCATAGGATGCCGCAAACTCCACCGTGCGATAATAGTGAATCGGCGCATCCGCGGTGCCCGGCAATCCTGCTTGCCACAGCGGCTGGATCACGAACAGGGTCATCAACACGACGGGCACCCAGCCAAAATCGACCCTGCGCAAAGGGCCGCTTTTCAGCATGCCATGGGAGCCCTGAAGTTCGCTACGCCCCGATTCTGAAATCAAATCGAGCCTCAGCTTCGTCAAGTGTGAATAGTCTCCATTATAATGGGTAGCAGAACGACGGGCAATCAGTCCGATGGCTGTGAGCAAAGCCAGAACACTCCATTGCTTTGGAGGGTTGATCGCGCATCATGACCGACATCAGCCTCATTTTGCCCACGTATAACGAACGGGAGAACATCATCCCGCTTATTCAGCGCGCGTTGGCGGCGCTTGCCGATTATCAAGTGGAGATCATCGTGGTGGATGACGATTCGCCCGACGGCACCTGGCGAGAGGTGGCCAATCTGGCGGAGCATAATGCGCGCGTGCGCCTTATCCACCGCACACAGGAACGTGGGCTGACCACGGCCATCGCAACTGGCATCGCCCAGGCACGCGGCCGCTGGGTGGCGTGGATGGATTGTGACCTCTCGATGCCACCGGAAGACCTGACGCGCCTGGCACAAGCGCTCGAGTCAGGGGCGGATATGGCCGTGGGCTCGCGTTACCTGCCGGGCGGCGGCGATGTGGGGCATTCATGGACGGCGCTCGCCTTCAGTCGCGTCATCAATTGGGGTGCGTCGTTGCTGCTCGACCGCCGTCTGACCGATTACACCAGCGGTTTCGTCATGGCGCGCCGCGAAGTGTTGGCGCATATCCCGTTGCGTGGGGACTATGGGGAATACTGCATTGACCTGCTTTATCGTGCCCTGCGCATGGGTTTTCGCATAGTGGAGGTGCCGTATGTATGCGTCCCCCGTCAAGCTGGCGAGTCCAAGACGGCCACCAACCTGTTGGGTTTCTTCCGGCGTGGGTGGAAATATGTGATCACTGTGCTGCGATTACGGTTGGGAATCTAAGGCGACGGGGTCACCTCTCTCCCATCAACATGCCCAATCTTTCGCGCAACTTGTTTGCTTGCTCGCGCAAGGAGTTCATCTTGGCGCGCTCCTTTTCCACCACTTCGGGTGGCGCCTTGGCAGCGAAATCGGGATTGCTCAGCGTCCGCTCGCTGCGCGCCAGCTGGTCCTGGACTTTCTCCAATTCTTTGCTCAGGCGCACCCGTTCTGCCTCCAGGTCGATCATTCCAGCCAAGGGGAGATACACCTCGATCCCCCCCACG
>JANXAX010000030.1 GCA_025062175.1 Anaerolineae bacterium
GCCAAATTCGCGAGGCACAATCTTAGGGACTGTCGCTTCCATATGCCTCTAAGTTGGGGAGACCATTCATCGCGCCCTTGCGCTGTCGTGGTCATCTCCGATATAATATATCCTATGGCCCAGCAAATTACCCCAAGCCAAAGTGAGGCCACAATGCTCAGACAAACGTTTGAACGCGAGCTGCAGCGCCTGCAGGACGAATTGCTTGTCCTGGGCAGCATGGTGGAGCATGCTATCACCGACTCGGTTGACGCGTTGAAAAAGCGTGACTTGGAATGGTCTCGCCAGCTGGTTGCTGATGACCGCCTGATTAACGAGAAGCGCTTTCAGATCGAAGCAGACGTGTTGACCTTGATCGCCACGCAGCAACCTATCGCCGGCGACCTGCGCGTGCTGGCCTCGACCCTTGAGATCGCAGGTGAGCTAGAACGTATAGGCGACTACGCCAAAGGCATCGCCAACATCAGCCTGATGATCGGCGGGGAGCCACTCATCAAGCCTCTGATCGACATACCGCGCATGGCATCCAAAGCGCGCGAGATGCTCCATCGTGCCTTGGATGCCTTTGTGCGCCGGGATATCGAGGCGGCACGTGCGATACCCGCAGAAGACGACGAGGTGGACAACCTCTATAACCAGGTCTATCGTGAGCTGATCGCTTTGATTATGTCCAATCCCAAAAATATCGATCAAGCCAACCATCTGCTGTGGGCGGCGCACAACCTGGAACGCACGGCGGACCGGGTGACAAACATCTGCGAGCGCACCATCTTCACCGTCACCGGTCAGATGGTCGAAATCGGTCGGGAACATAGCGGTTATCGCCTTGGCTGAACGCAACGCAGGCAGATACCCCTAAAAGTTCAATGAGATCAGCTATCTGAGCCGTGACCATCCGGGAGCGGTTGGCGCTACTCATAGGGGCGACCAGCTGGTCTTCCTGACGTGCGCGGCTCGGTTGAAGCTTTGTTTCGCTCCCGAATTGAAACATGCCTCCATGTACCAGCCAGATTGCCCGGTGGTCTTGCGGCTGGTATAATTTTCTTCTATCCCGTTTATCTTCTTGCAGGGAGTGCAGCAGCAATGAGCATTAAGCCTGACCACTGGATCGAGAAGATGGCCTTAGAATACAAGATGATCGAGCCCTTCGAGCCCAAGCAAATCAGCGCTGGGGTTGTGTCGTATGGCCTTTCCTCATATGGATACGATATCCGCGTCGCGGACGAATTCAAGATATTCACCAATGTGTTCACCACCGTGGTGGATCCCAAGCATTTCGACGATCGTTCGTTTGTGGAGTTCAAAGGTGAGATCTGTACCATTCCACCCAATTCCTTCGCGCTGGCGCGCACGGTCGAGTATTTTCGCATTCCGCGTGACGTGTTGACCATCTGTGTGGGCAAGTCCACCTATGCACGGTGTGGCATCATTGTCAATGTCACCCCGTTCGAACCAGAGTGGGAAGGTTATGCCACACTTGAAATCTCAAACACGACCCCCTTGCCGGCACGCATTTATGCAAACGAGGGCATCGCCCAAGTGATCTTCTTCCAGGCGAGCGAGGTGTGCCGGGTATCATACGCGGACAAGAAGGGCCGCTATCAGCGTCAGATGGGCATTACCCTGCCTCAGGTGACCCCAAGCGCCGATCGTGCATAGATGTTCGAAATCGTCTTTCTCGGCACGTCTGCAAGCGCGCCCAGCGTTCACCGGGGACTTTCTGCTCAGGTGGTCCTATACAACGAACATCGCTTCTTGATCGACTGCGGTGAAGGCACCCAGCGCCAGGTGCTGAAAAGCGGGCTGGGCTTCAAGCGACTGGACAAGATTCTGATCACCCATGGCCATCTGGACCATATCCTGGGCCTAGGAGGCCTCATATCGACCTTCAGCCGCTGGGAGGCGATCGAACACGTGGAGATTTACGCAGGTCCTTGGGCGTTAGAACGCGTCAAAGACCTGCTCCTAGGTGTAGTGTTACGGGGTGAACGCACAACGCTGCGCATCGACTTCATCCCGCTCGAGCCAGGAATTCTAATGGAAGACAACAAGTTCCAACTGCGTGTGTTCCCTGTCTCGCACCGCGGCCCGGACTGCTACGGCTTTTCTTTTGAGGAGAAACCACACCGCCCTTTCCTGGTTGATAAAGCCGAAGCGCTGGGTGTGCCCGCCGGGCCGGAACGCAGCCAGCTGGTGCGCGGTAACAGCATCACCCTCAAAGATGGGCGCATCGTCACACCGGACCAGGTGTTAGGTGAGCCCATTCCTGGGGCAAAGCTGGTCTTCGTGGGCGACGCCGGGCGCACGGATAATTTGGTGCATGAGGTGGAAGGCGCGGACTTGTTGGTGATCGAGGCGACCTATCTGGAAATTGAGGCCGACGTCGCGCGACAATTCGGCCACCTCACGGCAGCCCAAGCCGCGCGGCTCGCTGCGGAAGCAAACGTGCGCCAACTCTGCCTGACCCACATCTCGCGCCGCTATCACGCCGGCGCGGTGTTGGCGGAGGCGCAGGCTATCTTTCCCAACACCTGTGTTGCGAATGACTTCGACCACTTCAAAGTCAGCCGTCGCTGAGCACCTTAGCAAGATCGTATGTGAGAGCGTTGTGGGGTGAAGATTCAGCTGATTGCCCTGGATTTAGATGGCACCCTGGTGGGACGCTCGCTGGTAATCCCGGAGCGCAACCGGAGGGCATTGCGCGCGGCAATGGCGCAAGGTTGTCGAGTGACCATCGCCACTGGGCGCTCGCTCGTGCCTACGGAACGCTTCGCACGCGAGCTGGAGCTGAACGCGCCACTGATCCTGTACCAGGGTGCACTGATCCAGGACTACCGGGATGGCACGATCATTCATCGCCAGACGCTGCCATTGCCCCTGGCACGCGAAATCGCCGCCTTCGCCGCTGCGCGACAGTGGGCCACTCAAGTCCATGCTGACGACGGCACGGCGTTCACCGCCCACACCAACCCGCTCATCGCTCGCATGCAAGCCATCACCGGCGTGCCGGCTATACAGGTAGACGACTTGGTGACCTGGCTCAACCGGCCGCCACTCAAGTTCCTCTTCTTGGCAACACCGGAGGGCGCCCGCGAGCTGATCCGGGAGCTGCGCGACCACTTCAGTGACCGCATCAATGTGGTGCGTTCGCATGATTTGATTGTGGAGGTAACCGCCCCGCATGTGTCCAAGGGGCATGCGCTGGCGGTTCTCGCAGCCCATTTGGGCATTCCACGTGCTGCGACACTGGCGATGGGCGATCACGACAACGATGCCGAGATGTTGACCTGGGCCGGTCTGGGCATCGCGAGGCCCAATGCCAGCGCAGCAGCCCGGGCTGCGGCGGACATGGTCGCACCATCGCAACCGTCGTCGTGCGACGGACACGACGCAGCGGTCGCCTGGGCGGTTGAGCGATTCGTCCTCGGCACAAGCGTAGGTTAGCGATGCGCATCGGGATTGATGCCAGCCGCGCGGTGTGCCGCGAGCAGACCGGCACCGAACTCTACTCATACTACTTGATCCGTGCCCTGTTACATGTCCCGCGGGAACATCATCTCATCCTGTATACGCCCCGCACGCTACCCGCCGGTATGCTACCCGAAACGAGTGGAGCTAGGGTGAGTATCTCGCCGACCACTCCTTCCTCCGGCAACATAACGAGATGGACAGTGCGCGTCATCCCTTTCCCACGGCTCTGGACTCATATCCGGCTCAATTGGGAACTACGCCGTCATCCCCCCGATTTGCTTTTCATCCCGGCGCACGTGATGCCGTTCGCGTGTCCGATCCCGACGGTGGTCACGGTTCACGACCTGGGCTACCTGTACTATCCGGAGACCCACCGCGCTTTTGACCGTTGGTACTTGCACTGGAGCACACGCCGCCATGCGCGCCTGGCGACCTACCTCATTGCCGACTCCGAGGCGACCCGGCAAGACCTGGCTCGACATTATGGCGCCGACCTGGCTCGCGTGCGGGTAATCTACCCTGGTTACGACGAGACGCTGCAGCGCGTCGAAAATCCACAAGTCATCACAGCTGCCAAGGCGCGCTATCACATTTCAGGCGATTATTTGCTTTATCTCGGCACATTGCAGCCGCGCAAGAATCTAGCCCGGTTGATCGAGGCCTTCGCCCAGGCGGAGCTGTCGCAGAGCATCTCGGATCCTCGCGGGCTTCAGCTGGTCCTGGCCGGGAAGAAGGGATGGGATTATGATGCACTGGTGCACCGGGTCGAACGTATGGGACTACAGAACCGGGTCATCTTTCCCGGCTATATCGCACCCCAGGACAAAGCGGCGCTCCTCAGCGGTGCCAGAGCGCTGGTCTTCCCTTCCCTTTACGAAGGGTTTGGAATGCCCGTGTTGGAGGCGATGGTCTGCGGCGTCCCGGTGCTGACCTCGCATGCTGCTGCGTTGCCTGAAGTAGTGGGTGACGCAGCGGTTTTGGTGAACCCTTTGGACGTCGACAGCATTGCCGCCGGGCTGCGGCAAATTATCGAGCAACCCGAGCTATGCCGTGCACTGGTGGAGAGAGGCTATCGCCAAGCTCGGAAGTTCTCCTGGCAACATGCCGCGCGACAATTGTGGGAGGTGTTCGATTCTGTACGTGTCTGATGTATCGTCCGTGTACATTTTGGGTGTACGGGTGGATCGCGTCACGTTTCAGCAGACGCTAGCGCTGATCGAGACATTCATCGCCCAAGGCACACCACACCAAATCGTCACCGTCAACCCGGAGTTCGTGATGCTCGCCCAACGCAACCCCACATTTCGCCAGGTCATCAACCAGAGCGCGCTGGCATTGCCGGATGGGATCGGGGTGTGGTGGGCAAGCCGCTACTTGGGATGTCCGGTTCCGGAGCGCGTGCCGGGCGTGGACCTGGTGGTGCGCCTGGCTCAACTCTCGGCGCACAAGGGGTATCGGATGTATTTCCTCGGCGCGATGCCGGGTGTGGCCGCGCGTGCCGCGGCCGTGCTCCAGGCGCGCTTCCCCGGTGCTGTGGTCGCGGGCAGCTATTCTGGATCCCCCAGGCTCGAAGAAAATACGGCACTCGTCGAGCGCATCCGGGCAAAAGACCCCGATATCCTGTTTGTCGCCTTTGGCGCTCCGGCACAGGATTTGTGGATTGCGCGCAATCTCGAAACACTGAGTGTGCCGGTATGCATGGGGGTGGGTGGCTCTTTCGATTACATCGCCGGTGTGCGCCCCTTGGCGCCGCAGTGGATGCGCAATCTGGGACTGGAATGGCTATACCGACTGATCACCCAACCCTGGCGTTGGCGGCGCATGCTCGCCTTGCCCCTTTTCGTGTGGTATGTGTGCTGGAGCAGGTGGAACCGAAAGAACCACCGTCTCGTAAACCATTCGCTTCATCTATAAGAGTATGTCGGAAGCGATACAGCCATTTGAACAATCGCCACGAGAGGAGACCAGCATCGCTGGGGCAGCCTCGCTGATCGCACTGGGGAACATCGCCAGCCGGGTGTTGGGGCTTTTCCGAGAGATGACAATCGCCTACCTCTTCGGTGCGAGTGGATTGGTCTCTGCCTTCGAAGTGGCCAGCCGGGTGCCACGCATGTTGTTCGACTTGCTCATCGATGGACTGGTGAGCAGTGCGCTGGTGCCAGTCTTTTCGGAACTGGCAGAACGGGACCGCTCCGAGCTGTGGCGTGTCGCTGGCGTGATGCTCAGCCTTACCACTCTGCTGATGAGCACGATGTTGCTCGTGATGGAAATGGGTGCCTATCAGATCGCATGGCTGATGTCTGGCGGATTTGACGCGCAGCTGTTGCAAACTACCGCACACCTGATGCGCCTGACTGCACCGGCGGTGGTTTTCCTCAGCCTCTCGGGCGTCACTACCGGTCTGCTATACGCGCTCAAGCGTTTTACCCTGCCTGCATTTGCGGTCGCCATTTTCAATGCTAGTCTCGTGCTGGTGGCGTTGCTATTGACCGGATGGTTGGGACTCGGTATCGAAAGCCTGGCAGTGGGGATGGTGGTTGGCTCGGCAGCGCAGGTCGCGTTACAGCTGCCAGGGCTGCGCGACGCCCGATTGCATCTCAACGTGAATCTGCGCCATCCGCTGTTACGCCGGATCGTGAGGCTGTATACTCCCATCGTCCTCGGCCTGGTGATCAGTCAGGTGGGCATTGTCATCGACCGCAATCTCGCCAGTCGCACTGGTGAACAGAGCATCGCCTGGATGCGCTATGCTACTACTGTCGTCCAGTTTCCGTTGGGCCTGGTGTCCGCCGCGATTGCGATGGCGATCTTGCCCACCCTAAGCCGGCTGGCAAATACGTCTCCTGTCCTTGAAGAAAAGGATCTGGGGACGCACACCGTGGCGTTTGCCGAGACGCTCACCCGCGGTATTCGAATGGTGTTGGTGCTGATCCTGCCCGCGGTCGTGGGGTTGTTCGCCATCGCGGAACCGTTGATCATGCTGGTCTTCCAACACGGCGACTTCACCGCTTATGATACCCAGCAGACAGCCCTGGCGTTGCGCCTCTATCTGCTCGGCACCACCTTTGCGGCAATTGATCTACCACTGGTATTCGCTTTTTACGCCCGTCAAAATACCCTCACCCCAGCGCTGGTGGGCATGCTCGGCGTGGGCGTCTATTTAGTGGTTGCGTTGGCGCCATCCCTCTTTCGCGCGTTGCATATGACCGATCTGGTGCTGGCGAACTCGGCCCAGCTGACCGTCCATGCGATGGTGATGTTATGGTTGACCCACCGCGAAGTGCCCTTGAGAGGCTATGGTTTGGAACACACTCTCGTGAAGATAGTGCCGGCCGCCCTCGCGATGGGTGCTTTGACCTATTTTGTCCAGCTGCAGCTGCACGCTTATTTTCCGGGGGGGACTATCCTGGATGAGCTCTGCATTGTCGCGGGTGCTGTCATAGCGGGCTGTAGCGTCTATGGTGGCTTGTTGCTTCTCCTACGGGTGGAAGAAGCTTATACACTGCTCGCTCTGATGCGGCGCCCTTTCTTGGGTTGGATGCGGTGACGTAGAAATGCATGTCGAACGTTTGGTGGTCGTCTTTCTGGATGGAGTCGGGCTGGCTGAGGCCGACCCGGCTAAAAATCCATTAGCCCGGGCGGATATGCCCGTTGTGCAATCCCTGCTGGAGGGAGGCCGTTTGGTACGCGAGCACGTGAGGACAGTCACGCGCCACGCCAGCCTGCTGGCGTTAGACGCACGCTTGGGGATCCCTGGCCTGCCGCAGAGCGGCACCGGCCAGACCACATTGCTGACCGGTGTAAACGCACCGGCACTTTTGGGATATCACGATGGCCCTTATCCTAACCAACAACTGCGTGCCTTGTTGGATCGCGGGAACCTGTTCCGTTCGTTCCTGGCGTTGGGTCATCCTGTTGCTTACGCCAATGCCTATACTGACCGCTTCCTGCGTCGCATCACGCGGGGGACACAACGTCTGAGCGCGAACAGCTGGGCGGCCCTGCTGGCCGGTCTTACCCTGCGCGGTGCTCAAGAGCTTCGATCAGGCAAAGCGGTTTCAGGATTGCTCACCAACGACTATTTCCATCAACAGGGTTACCAGGTTCCGAGCGTCACACCAGAACAAGCCGGCGAAAACCTCGCCCGGCTGGCGCAGGAACATATATTGAGCTATTTCGAATTTTGGATTACCGACCTGGCCGGACACCGCCGGGACTGGGAGCTGGCTCTGCACATCTTGCAGCAACTCGATCGCTTTCTCCTTGGCCTCCTGGATCATCTTGACTTGACGCGCTCATTGGTGCTCGTCATCAGCGATCACGGCAATCTGGAAGATATGAGCACGCCTCGCCATACCCTTAACCCGGCTATGGCTTTGGTGATTGGCACGCATCATGCTGCGGTGGCTGCGAGGTTGAACGACCTGACCGATGTGACACCAACGTTGCTGACCACTGTGAACCAGAAAAATGGCCCGCGCTAGGAGGATTCTCCGTCGCGACCGCTGAACATCCTCCTGTTCTGGTATCGGTGCAAGACGACCCGAGGCACAAAGTCATCCGGCGCACTTATTGACAAAGCGTCCAGGGCGTGCATGAATCACTAACAGCGACTTTCCAGCAAGGAGGAAATATTCGATGCAACCGCGTGTTGGTTTTATTGGTCTGGGGATTATGGGGCGCCATATGGCCCATCACTTGCTGAACGCAGGCTATCCGCTGGTGGTATACGACATTGTGCCGCAGGCGATGGAAAGCGTCCTCAACGCTGGCGCCCAGGCGGGTAGTTCGTGCAAGGATGTGGCCGCGCGCAGTGAGATCGTTATTTCGATGGTCCCTGACTCGCCCGATGTCGAAGCAGTGGCTTTGGGAGAGGATGGCATCATCGCCGCGGCACGACCTGGATTGATCTACATCGATATGAGCACCATCGCACCCCAGACGGCCATTAAGGTGGCTGAAGTACTGGGTCGGAAGGGGGTACGTTGTCTCGATGCACCGGTGAGCGGCGGTGAGATCGGCGCTCGGACGGCCAGCCTCTCTATCATGGTCGGCGGGCCGCAAGATCTGTTTGAAGAAATGCTGCCGTTGTTCCAAGTGATGGGCAAGACGGTGACCTATTGCGGCATGCACGGCGCTGGCCAGACGGTCAAAGCGTGCAACCAGATTCAGGTGGCGCTCAACTTTGTCGGTATGGCCGAGGCACTGGTGTTGGGTGCCAAAGCGGGCGTCGACCCGGCCATCATCCTGAAGGTGCTGAGCGCCGGCTACGCCCAGACGCGGGTGATGGACGTACGCGGACCTAAAGTGATCAGGGGAGAATTCGAGCCGGGCTTCAAAAGCAAGTTCCACTATAAAGACCTGAACATCATCATGGCGACCGCACGCGATCTGCAGGTCCCGCTGCCTGCCACGGCGATTGCCCACGAGCTCTTCAGCGCCTTGCTCGCGGCAGGACGTGGCGAGCTGGATCATTCCGCGGTGATCACTGTGCTGGAAGATTTGGCAGGAGTCAAGGCACGCACGTCGCAGCCAGTCTGAGACTGAACAACACAAGCAAGATTGGCACGCCGGGACAAAGCGCGAGAGATTGCCCGCTTGCTCGGCATGCTGGGCAAAAACATAGCACGCTCTCTTTGAAAGGATGATGTTGCCGGGAAGAAAAGCCATGGAAATCGAGCTAGCATATGGCAAGACAGGGTTGACGATTGAGCTTCCGGATGAATTAGACATCACCGTCGTGAGACCACGCTACGTTCCCGCGGTAGAGGATGAATGGGCTGCACTGCTGGAAGCGTTGGCCAGACCGACCGAATCGCCCCCCTTGCGCGACTTGGTGAAGCCGACCGATCGAGTGGGCATTGTTTTCAGCGATATCACGCGTCCGACGCCGAACCACCTGGTGGTGCCGGCGGTGCTGCGTGCCATTGATCACGTCCCGTCGCATCATATTACTTTGTTCAATGCACTCGGCACCCATCGTGTCAACACCATGGAGGAGCTACGAAGTATGCTGGGCGATGAGGTTGTGGAACGCTATCGTGTCGTGCAGAACAACGCCCTTGACCCCACCACCCAAATATGCTTGGGGGTGAGCCAATTTAACCACGAGATATGGGTAAATCGCGAGTTCTACGAGTGTGACGTCAAAATCCTGACCGGGTTCATCGAACCCCACTTCTTCGCTGGGTTCTCAGGTGGAGGTAAAGCAATACTGCCCGGCATGGCAGGACTGCGCACCGTGCTGGGGAATCATGACGCTGCTATGATCGCTCACCCCAACGCCACCTGGGGAGTGGTGGAACATAACCCCATCCAGGAAGAGATCCGCGAAGTGGCAGAAAAGGTCCACCCTACCTTCCTCCTGAATGTGGCGCTCAACCGTGAGAAACGGATTGTGGGAGTCTTCGCTGGCAATCTGGACTCAGCTCATACAGCCGGATGCCGGTTCGTCAAAGAACATGCAATGGTGGCGGTGGAACAACCTTTCGATATTGTCATCACGAGCAACTCTGGCTATCCTTTGGATCTCAACCTCTATCAATCGGTCAAAGGGATGAGCGCGGCAGCGCAGATCGTCCGTCCTGGCGGGGCGATCATTATTGCCGCCAGCTGCTGGGATGGGATCCCCGAGCACGGTATGTACGGTGCGCTGCTGCGGGCATGCGACAGCCCCCAAGCGGTCCTGGAAATGGTCTCGCAACCCGGCTTTCTCCAGCAGGATCAATGGCAGGTGCAAATCCAGGCGCAGATCCAGCTCAAAGCAGAGGTGTACCTCTACACGGACAATTTGACGGATGCGCAGATCTATGCCGCACTGCTGAAGCCCAGCCACCGCATCGAGGACACTGTGATGCAGCTGTTGAAACAGATGGGGCGGGATGCGCGCATCTGTGTGCTCCCGGAAGGCCCCCAGACGATCCCGTATGTGTCATCCTGAGCGCAGCGCCACGTGTGGCACCCTGCTTTGAGAGAAGACAAGCGCTGGAAATGCTTCCTTTTCCTCTTTTCTCCACCTCTTTTGTTTTCAGGGATTATTAGCACTATAATTTGCGTGGATAATCTAAGAAATCTGGAACATGAGATGAGGGCAGTACGTCAAAATGTAGCTACAACCTTATCAGCAAGGTGTTTTCTGGGGAACCTTATTGAAGGGTGTGGGTAGGAGCGCCTATGACCATTTCCGTGTTACTGGCCGACGACCATGCGGTGGTGCGTGCCGGCACGCGCCAGCTGTTGGAACGCCAGCCGGACATGCGGGTGGTAGGTGAGGCCTCGAATGGGGAGGAGGCAGTTCGGCTGGCCGTGCAGCTAAGACCCGATGTCGTGATCATGGACGTGCGTATGCCAGGGATGTCGGGTGTGGAGGCGACACGGCGCATCAAGCAGGAAGTCCCGCACGTGGCGGTGCTTGTGTTGACAGCACACGACGATGATGAGTATATCTTTGCCCTCCTCCAAGCTGGCGCGAATGGATATCTGTTGAAGACGGCCGAGATCGATGAGCTGGTGCGCGCCATTCGGGCCGTAGCGTCGGGCCGCTCTATGTTGGATCCCGCGGTAGCGGGCAAAGTGATGGCCCAGTTTGCCAGTGGTCGCGTCCCTGCCGAATGGACCTCCAGTGCCAAGAAAGACGAATTTGAAGGCTTGACCGAACGCGAACTGGAGATCCTCCGGTTGGTAGGCAAGGGGCTGACCAATAAAGAGATCGGTCGCAAGCTCTTTATCAGCGACCGCACGGTCCAAGCCCACTTATCCAACATTTTCTCCAAATTGGGAGTCGGGTCGCGCACGGAGGCGGCTATGTACGCGGTCAGGCGCGGGTGGGTCACCGACCATGAGGAGCTCGATCGAGACGAGTAGATGAACTGGTTACGGGAGTGTGATCTAGGCTGGTTCATCAGGCAAGGCTGGTCGGTTTGGCTCGCGCTCATTGTGCTTTCCGGTTGTGCTCTGAATCCCTCAACCCCGGAGGAGCTGAGTGACCTGCCCGCTGTCAATCCGGGGATTCCGGTTGAGCCGGTTACGTTGGAAGTATGGCTGAGCTTAGACATATTGGCGCCGGACCCGCTTTTCCAGGAGCTGGCCACCGATTTTGAAAAGGCTTATCCCAACGTCAAGATCAACCTCCATGGATTTGTCTATCAAAGCATCCCCGAGCGCCTGAAGAAGGCACTTCAGGTGGGAGATCCTCCCGATGTGGTGCAAGCGCACGTCGCGGCGATGGCCGCGCGGGGCTTTGCCGAACCGCTGGACAATCTGTGGGATGCTTGGAGCGCCCAAGATGAGTTCCTGCCTCAAGCGATGGATCAGGTCACATGGGACCGGGTGAAATATGGCGTTCCGCTAGACATTTACACCCTGGTGCTCATTTATAACAAAGCTCATTTTGATGAAGCGGGGCTGGCGTATCCCGACGCAGGTTACACGTGGAAACAGTTCGCCGCCGATGCTGCGGCGTTGACGCGCCCGGACGGCACACGCTACGGAGTAGGGTTCACCACGGATCCGTGGCACGTGTTTGCCTGGTTGGCGGAAGCCGGGGGTAATCTGGTGGCAGGTGACTCGTTCATCGGATATCGTTTTACACTTGACGCTACGGCAAACATCGAAGGATTGCGCTTTCTCACCATGATGGCGCGTAATGGTTACGGTCCTTTACCGACGACGCGCCCGCGCGACCATGAGGACCCACGTAAGTTGTTTCTGGCAGGCAAGATTGCCATGTTCTTTGGCACACCGTATGACATCCACTACATCGTCACCCACGCGCCAGATCTTCCGATTGGGGTGACCACATTACCGAAAACACCCGCCGGCGCCTCGGCTGCTTCTGCCCTGGGCAGCACCGGATTATTTGTTCCGCGCGGCAGTCGCAACCGGCAGATCGCTTTCGAGTTTATGAAGTGGGCGACGAGCGACCGATATGGGTTGATGATGGCACGTCGTTTAGGCCGATATCCGGCGCGCCGTTGGTTGTTGTCTGCGCCCCATTTTGCCGGCGACCCCTTGCTCAAGCCCTTCCTAGCCCAGCTGGAGTCAGCTCGTCCCTACATACTTGATGCATTTCCGGAGGCGGAGCGTGCTTATGCCGACGCCATCAAGGCTGCTTTCTACGGTGCGGATCCCGCCGATGCACTGCGCCTGGCCCAAGAAGAAGCGAATCAATATGCTGGGAAAATCTCCAGAGAACCTTAGAAGTGGTTGGGGCAGGCGGTATGCGACACGCAGCACTTAAGACGGTTGCACGTTTCATCCGAAAGCTAGACAGCCTCTCCGTCCTGGCAGTAATTGTCACCGCTCTGCCGCTGACCGTGCTATTAGGGCTCTCCATCGCGGCCGTTTTCTACGTGTATCAGCAAGTAGCGGAACAGCTGGCGCTGAGCCGCAACGAGGAAGTCGCCCGCATCTCCGCCGACCGCCTTTCAGAGAATCTGGCGGGCTTCGTACGCGTGCTGACCACGCTCGCGCGTCTTGACATCGTGCGCAGCGACGACCCTGCTCAGCAGAAGAATGCCCTGGTCCAGGCACGTGACCTGCTCCTGGATTTCGACGGAGGAGTTATCGTGCTGAACCGAGAGGGTATCTGCACAGTGACAGAACCTTACCGTCCCGACCTCTTGGGCCAGGATTTTTCGAGCCGCCCCTATTTCCAGGTGACCCGTCAGATGAAAATGGTCACTTTCTCAGACATTATGCAAGAGGAAGGTTCAGGTGAAGACATCATCGTGGTTGCCGTGCCAATCCTTTCGCGTGAGGGCGAATTTCGCGGCGTCCTCTCAGGACGCTTCTATGTGCAATTCCAACGCATCGGTGAGGAGATCCGCAAGCTCCATAGCGGTGAGGTGGGCGAGGCGTATTTGATCGACCGGAACGGCAGGGTGATCTACCACCCTAACTATGCCTTTCTGGGCGCTGATTTCAGCCGACGTCTCTCGGTCAGCCGCTTGCTGAGCGGGAGTCGCCAAGGAGCCGTGCTCGTAGAAGATGAAGATGGTATACGACGTGTGGTGGGCTACGCCACAGTAGGCGTTACAGGCTGGGGGTTGATCGTCCAGGAACCCTGGGCCGAGGTGGTGGCACCGGCTGTGCGCTCGCTGCAACCCATTGTGATGGCGCTCGCCATCGGCATCGGGGTACTGGTGACTTTCCTGCTCATGGGGGTGCAGCGCGTAGTTGGCCCGATCACCCGGATGGCTGCGTATGCACGTTTAGTGGCCGCTGGCGACTACACTGTTCACGTACCCTCCAGTCCGATCCGTGAGCTGCGCGACATGGCCGACGCGTTCAATGAGATGGTCGGGCAAATCGCACGCTATCAGGCAGGATTGCGCCAGTATGTGGCAGCTATTACTCGGTCACAAGAGGAGGAGCGCCGTCGCATCGCGCGCGACTTGCACGATGACACGATTCAAGCGCTGATCGCCATTGGGCAACGTCTGGAGCTGGCCCGTGATCTCGTGCGCGAGTCGCCCGATGAGGCAGTCGAACAGCTGCGCGAGCTGCGTAAGATGGTGACGCGCACCATCGAGTCGGTGCGCGCGTTCAGCCGTGACCTGCGCCCAACTGCACTAGAGGATTTGGGGCTGGTACCGGCACTCCAGTACTTGGTCAACACGTTGATCCAAAAAGACGGCACCGACGCTTTCTTGAATGTAGAGGGCTCTCCAGAGGGATTACCGCCCGACTTAGAGGTCACCATTTATCGCATCGTCCAAGAGGCATTGACCAACATCCGCCGTCATGCCCAGGCGTCCCAAGTGCACGTCCATGCGCAATTCTTGCCGCATATGGTGACCATCACGGTGCGCGACAACGGCGTCGGCTTTGAGGTGCCGGATGATGTCACTGAGCTCGCCAACCGAGGCAATTATGGTCTGTTGGGATTGCGTGAGCGAGCGCAACTGTTTGGTGGTCAGGTGATCATCACCTCGCAGCCCGGTGCGGGCACCGAAGTACAAGTCCTGTTGCCACGTCAGCTCCCTCCACCCCCTACGCGTC
>JANXAX010000310.1:0-231 GCA_025062175.1 Anaerolineae bacterium
TGAGGTCGTCCCTGCGCAGCGTCATACACACGCCCACCCCGGATGCCTCCTGCCCAATATAGGCATGGATGGCCCCTTTGACCATACCGCGTTTAAACAGGTCGATCGCCGCCAGCTCGAATTCTCGAATGCGCACCATGCGGCGATACATCTCGACCATCATCTCTCGACTTATCTCCATAGAACTGTTCCTCCCGCTTTGGGTTTATTCTGCGTGCCCTCAA
Source organism: Anaerolineae bacterium (assembly GCA_025062175.1). Lineage (GTDB taxonomy): Bacteria > Chloroflexota > Anaerolineae > 4572-78 > NAK82 > NAK82. The sequence goes on from JANXAX010000310.1 coordinate 225, forward strand.
GACACCA
>JANXAX010000310.1:241-3644 GCA_025062175.1 Anaerolineae bacterium
ACCAGACTTTACATTGTGTTATATGGACAGGGAATGATCACCTCGTTGATCCTGTGATCTCGGGCCCTTCGCTGAGGCAAATGGAATCTGTGGCTCGGGAGCCTTCCGATACTCCGGACAGTTATATGCCTGCAAGATCGAGGCTTTTGAGCCGGCCGCACTGTAGCCAGGGGAAATGCACGGGCAACGGGCCACATAGTTATGAGACCGAGATGGACCAACTTTGGTCATACATCATACATATGACATTATACCACTTATTGAATGGTTGTCAATAGTCAATGCAAAGCCTTTCAGCTTTCAGGAGTTATCGCTGCTATCGGAAACCTGAGGGCGAATCCTCAAGGACGAGGCAACCAATCCGTGTGGGTATCTGGACAGCTGGTTCTAGGGCACCTGTCCATATTGGTGTTGGTGGAACCACTTAAGGGTCCCCAGGGCGCGCAGTGTGACCCATTTATTGACACAACCAAGCGCGCCAAAGCTCGCCCACGTCTTGTCGGGCGTGTGTTCCAGCGCCCATCGGCTGGGTTCGACCTGCTTGTCCAGCAACCATGCAACACAATCGCGAAGGTAGGGGTGTCCGGCATAGCCTGCCTGCGCCAAGACGGTCATCGCTTCGAGCAGGTCGGCGTGGTATGTCAGCGGAAACGCCAGAGCGAACCACAGGGAGCTTACCGCACCATCGGCTGCCGGATAGGCTGCATGGCGCAGCGGGATGGACAGGAGCAGCGCGAGGCCTCGCTCTATCGCAGCGGTGATTGCCGGTGTGCGCACCTCTGCTGGCAAGTCCAGGAACGCATGCAGCACCTTCACCGCCCCCCACGCGCAGGGCAGTCCCAGGTTGTTCGGGCAGACGAAGCCGTTTCGCAGGACCTCGGCTGCCGTGGCATCGCGCGCCTGGACAATGCGCGGATCATCCGCATAACCGAGCTGCTGAAATGCTCCTATCAGGAGACCGTTGAGGCAGTGCCATGCCGCGTGCGGTGCCTGGCTGGCAATAAAGCGACCGTCGCGCGTGCGTCGCCCTCGTGCCAGAATGTGTTCACAGGCGCGCTGCACTGGTGGGGTAGGTGGCATGCCCAACTGAGCGAGGAAGACAACCTGCCACAGCGTGGCGCGATAGCGCGGGCTGGCTATGGCATTCGGGCTGACCCAATAACCTCCCGCTGGATATTGGGCTTCCAGGATGGCTCGAGCGGGCAGGGCGTCGGGAATAGCACGCTGGGCGGCCTGCACGTCCGATGCATCGGGGGGGCGATCCAACAACTGCCGCAATGCCAGGTAGCGCACCGAGGGATTTTCCTCTTCCAGCAACCAATCGAGTGCCCGGTCGCGCAGGCTGAAGTAGTGCTCCCTCTCTTGCATCGTCACACATCTTCCTGTATTTCCCCTGCTTCCCAGCCATCTTCCAAAGCGGCACGTGCCTGATGGAGTACCGCGTCTAACATCTGGGGGGTGAGCCGTCCGGTCTGCGTGTTCTGCTGGCTGGGATGATAGGAAGCGAGCAGGTGGATGGTTCGACCCGCATCGTTGTGCCGTGCAGCATAGTGCAGTGCGTGGCGAAACTGCAAGCGTGGGAGTACGTAACCCTCTTGTCGGAGCAGCCGACAGCACGTTCTAAAGGCGAGCTGGCCCAATGCCAGCACGACCTGTGTGTTGGGCAACAATCGCCATTCACGCGTCAAGAAGGGATAACACGCCGCTATCTCGTCCTGGTTGGGGCGGTTGGCGGGTGGAGCGCAGCGCACAATCGCCGTGATGAAAGCGTCGTGGAGCATCAGCCCGTCAGCGCAGTGGGTGGCATCGGGCTGATTGGCGAAGCCGGCACGGTAGAGGGCAGCGTAGAGCGTGTCGCCAGAGCGGTCGCCGGTGAACATGCGACCGGTGCGGTTCGATCCATGCGCGCCCGGCGCCAGGCCGACGATCAGCGTGCGTGCCTGGCGGTCGCCGAAGCCAGGCACCGGCCGGCCCCAATAATGCCAGTCCTTATAGGCGGACCGTTTTTCGCGCGCTACTTGCTCGCGCCAACCCACCAGCCGCGGACAACGCCGGCATTGCACAATTTCCGCGACCAGCCGTTGCCATTCGGATGGTGTGCTTGCATCCCGACGTATCCCATCTTCACAAGATGCGATGAACATATCAGCCGCGGACACTGCCTGGCTATTCTTTCTTACCAGCAGTTTCCAGAGGCGGTGGAAACTCCAATAGTCGGTGATTGTCCGAGTCCACCACCAGCAGATCGCCGTCTGCCTCAAACGCCATCCCCAGTGGCAAGGCGAAGGAAGCCATATCGGCACCGTATTGGCCAAAGCTCAGCAGGAAGGTGCCCTGAGCGTCGAAGACGAGGATGCGATAGCGTTCTGGGTCGCTGGCGTACACGTTCCCCATGCGATCCACACGCACATAGGGCTTGTTGACCACCGAGGTGCTCTCCCAGCTCTCGATAGCCCATTGGCGCAAGGGTGTCATTTCGGCGGAGAAGACCTGGATGCGGCGGTTCCAGGTGTCCGCCACGTAGATGGTGCCGTCGGGCGCGAAGGCCAGGCTGGTCGGTTCGTCGAAGCGTCCGGGCACGATTCCGGCGCCGCCCCACTGGGCGATGAATTCCCCATCTGCGGTGAACTTCTGAATACGCTTGTTGCCGGTATCGGCCACATAGACGTTGCCCTCTGTGTCGAGGACGATGTCACGCGGTCCCCAGAAGCCACCCGGGTCACGGTCGACTTGCCCACCGGTGTCAACGAAGTATCCCCAGGCGAAGAGGAAGGTACCCTCCAGGTCAAAGACCTGGATGCGGTGGTTCCACGTGTCCGAGACGTACACCCGTCCCAGCTTGGTGTTGACGGCAATTCCCCACGGCTCTTGGAACTGACCAGGTTGATTGCCGCCGCTGCCCCAGCTGCGCACCACGTTGCCCTGAGCGTCCAGCACCTGGATGCGGTTATTACCGCTATCTGCCACATACCAGAGGCCATCTGTCCCCACCGCGACGGCGCGCGGCGTCATAAACCGCCCGGGACCGCTGCCCTGGCCGCCGATGGCGCGTTTGGCGCGGATCTCCCGATGCTTTACGGCATATGGCTCGGTGGGCATCTCGGCTGGAGCGGGCCCGGTGTGGTAATCCCACAGCTGGTTGAGCACATCTTTGCGCACATACATATAGAAACGGTGCACATAGGGCCACTGGTTCTTGGGCGTCCTATGGCGATGATAGAAGAAGATTTCCCAGAGCTCCTTGCGGTTCTCGAATACTTCATTCCAGGCGGCCTGGCGCCCCGCAGGGTCATCCGGCAGGTGGGCAGGCACAAAGTAGGTGTGCCAGATCTTCGCCGGCGTCTGTCCCTTATAGGTCTCCAGCGGCCACCACACCAGCCGGTAGTTGAAGCGCACATAATTG
>JANXAX010000311.1 GCA_025062175.1 Anaerolineae bacterium
CTGGGCTTGGTCGGCGGGGGACCTCACGCACGATGGTTACAAATTGTGTTCAACAGCGTCTTATTCCCTCTGCAAGCAGCGCTCTACTCCCTGCTGGCGTTTTTCATCGTCACCGCAACCTACCGCGCTTTCCGCGTGCGTAATGTTGAAAGTGCCCTGTTCGTCATCTTCGCCCTCGTGGTGTGGCTTGGTCAAACCCCAGTAGGTGCTCTGGTGTGGGAGGAACTGCCTGCCATCAAGGATTGGATTTTTGACGTGCCCGTTCTGGCCGGCACCCGTGGTATCTTGATCGGTGTGGGGCTCGGTACCCTTGCCACCGGGATTCGGGTGTTGCTCGGTGTGGACCGGCCGTATGTTGAAGAGACAGGGAGAGATTTCCATGGCCATCTGTCCTGACTGTGGCACAACAAACCAGGCAGGGAGTGTAACCTGCGTCCGGTGCGGCAGGTTCTTGGAGGTGATCCCGGATTGGTTGGAGCTTCTTCTGGCCCGTTATGGTGAGGCTATGCCCACCTTTGAGGGGGTTTCCGCCGAACGTGCGTCTTCCATCGCTCCTACAAAACCCCTCGCTGCACAACGCGTGACGTCTGAGGTGCCACTGCCGGCGCGTGTCGAACCCGAGGATGCGGGACTGCTGGACGAGCTCGAACAGCTGAAACAAACCTTGAAACAAGAACAACCTGTCTCTGTCGAGAGGCAGTCTTCGGAAGAGCCGGGCATGGCAGCTGCGCCGTCCACCGCCTATCAAGGAGTGGGCGACTGGCTAGCCGAGCTGCGCGCCTTGCAGGCGAAAGCCACTTCGGATGCAACTCCAGTGGCACCATCTGAGGAACATCCGCTGGAAGCGGCGCCGCAGACGGCGCACGAGGTTTCTCAGAAGCGCGAATCGCCTCCTCCTCTCGAATCGGTGGCCGAGCCAGCCTTCACGCCACAGCCTGATACCCTCCCGGCTGAGGCTCCGTTGCCCTCGCTAGAGGAGCGGCTTGGTGCGCTGACACCCCCTGAGGATAGGGCAGAGAGCGTCCCGGAGGAATCCGTTCCCGAATGGCTGCGTGAGCTCGACCTGGTACAGGCGAAACAACCCTCTGGCCCGCCGAGTGGCGAGCCGGACCAGCTGAGCGACGCGCTGGGGCCTCTGCCTGTAGCAGAAGCAGGGCAACCCGGAGAGGGAGGTGAGAGCCTGTCCGATGAAGAGATACCGGACTGGCTGAAGCGCCTCATTGCCATCTCTTCGCAGGCGTCTGAGTCGCCCCTCAGCGGTGAAGAGGCCGAGCCGACCCAACCCCTGGGACGAGGCGACACTGCAGCGGAGGCGACGCCGGCTGTCGAGGCGACGTCGGAGGAGGCGTTGCCCGATTGGCTGCGCGAGTTAGAAGCGATGCAGACCGCACGGCTCAGCACGCCGACGCTTCCCGAAGAGAGGGGGACTCTCCCACCACAACTTGCAGAAGCTCCCACAGAAGCGCAGGAAACGACGATTTCGCCTCCGCCGGGAGCTGAGGAAAAGGTCGCGGCTGCCATTCAACCGGAAGAAGTCTCACCCGTCGTTGCAGAAAAACCCCCGGCTGAATGGCTTGCCGAATTGGAGGAGTTGATCGAACACCCACCCGTTTCACAACCGTCACCATGGGCGGCCGAGGAGGAAGAGGTGCCCGACTGGCTGCGCGAGCTGACGGCGGAGAAACCCACCCCGCCACCCGAAGCGCAAGCACCTATAGCGCCCGCAATAGTGCAGCCCGAACCCGCTGCCCTGCCAGAGTGGACCAGCCGGCTGCAACCAACCGAGCCCACGGTTGAAACACCCTCGGCAGAACCGACTGCACCCTCTCCTCAAGCGAGCGTCGCACCCAGCGGGCAGGATGTGATCGAAACGTTGCGTGCCCGTTTGGGCGTCCCGCAAGTGCCTGACATCGAGGGCGCTGAAATGTTCCGCGAGATCATCAGCGAGCCGGCTGAGACGCCCCTTACACCCGTCCCGGAGGACGTGGAGCCGACACCGCGACGCAGCATCGTCAGTATCATTCTTTGGGCTCTGGTCTTCGCCGCCATCCTGTTAGGGATTGCTACCCTGTCGCTCGCCTTGTTGGCGCGCATCCAGGAGCTGTTGGGAGAAACCGCCTTCCAACGCTTTTTGAACACCCCAGCGGCAGCGGGATTGGTCGCTTCATTGGAACAATTCCGCAGGCCTATCACCAAGCTCTACCAAGGTGAGGTGGTGTTGCTCAGCCTCGACTACACTCCTGCCACCGCGGCAGAGATGCAGCCATTGGCTGCGGTGGTGCTGCGCGATCTGCTTGTGCATAAGGCACGGGTACTAACGGTGAGCCTACAGCCCGAGGGAGCCCCCTTAGCACAACGGCTTCTGGATGAAGTGGCCAGCACATACCCTTATGGCGAGTACACGTTGAATTTGGGTTACCTGCCCGGTGAGGCGATCGGAGTGCGTAGCTTGGCACATCTGCCTACCCGACAGGTCTATGTATCACCGGATGATACGTGCCGATCGCTGGACACGTGTCCCGGCTGGCACGACATACGGGGGATTGAAGACGTCGCGCTCTTCATCACCATAGCCGACTCGGCTGAGCCGGTGCGCTGGTGGGTCGAACAACTCCCTATGATCTCCTCCAGCGAGTTACCGATGCTAGCCGCGATGAGCGCTGCTGCGCTGCCTGCGGTGCGCCCGTATCTCATAGCCGTGCCGGCAGTGCCATCGCGCTTGACGGGACTCATCGGAGGGATGATGGCCACGGCCGCTTATGAGGTGTACACCGGCAGACCGGGACAGGCCCTGAGTATGGTTGCAGCGCAATCGGCCGCGCATTTGGGATTGGTGATCGTGGCGTTGGCGGGCATCTTTGCCGGGATTCGAACACGGACAGGACCTCGTTGAGCGCAGAGACACTCATCGCCGCTATCTTAACGTTCATGATATGGTCGTATATCTTGGGGGATAACCCGGCCTTTCGCCTAGCCGAACACTTATTGGTCGGCAGCGCAGCCGGCTATGTGGCTGTCCTCGCGTGGTTCCATATTATTTGGCCCGCCTTACATGCGATGTGGTTACAACCGAATCCGGCAACCGTGTTGCCGTTCGTCCTGTGCGCTTTGCTTGTGGCGCGCCAGTGGTCGTTAATGCGACCATGGGCGGCCGTCCCGCTGGCGTTCCTGATCGGTGTGGGCAGCGCATTGGCCATCGGTGGGGCTCTGTTCGGCACCTTATGGCCACAGGTTTTGGCCACGGCCAGCTTGTCGCTCAGTCCAGCAGATTTTGGCGCAACCCAGCCGTTCTTGACCAGCAACTTTTTCTGGCAAAATCTGGCGGTCCTGATCGCAACGATCGGCACGTTCTGTTACTTCGCTTTTCGCATCCGTCCAGGAGGCCCATTGCGCGACCTGCGCGCCATGCTCATCCGCTTTTGGAGCGGAGTGGGACTCTGGGTGATCATGATGACCCTGGGAGCGCTCTTTGCCAGCGCGGCGATGTCGCGTTTCACCCTGCTGATTGAGCGCGTGCAATGGCTCCTGGAGGCATTCGGGTTGAGGTGACGGTTGAAGCAGTCAAGCCACAGCCTTTTGGTCGCAGATATCGGTAGCACGATGACCACCGTGGCGCTCATCGAGCGGGTCAACGGTCGGT
>JANXAX010000312.1 GCA_025062175.1 Anaerolineae bacterium
AGGGTTATTCTTCCTCATAAATCTGATTGAAATTGGGTGTTTTCGATGGTGCCTCCCAACGTCCTGACCGAGCTGGAGCAACGTTTCATTCGCTACGTGCGCATCGACACGCAGAGCAAGGACAACGCGCCGGATTTCCCTTCCACGCCGGGGCAATGGGAGCTGCTGCGTCTGCTGGCAGACGAGCTGCGCCATCTGGGCGCGCACGATGTGACGCTCACCCAATGGGGCTATGTCCTGGCGACCATCCCCGCCACCGCGCCGGCGCCTGACCTGCCCACCGTCGCCCTGCTTGCCCATGTGGACACCGCGCCCGACTATCCTGGTGGTAATGTGCGTCCCATCGTCCACCGCAATTATCGCGGCGGCCCGATCGTCCTGCCGGATGACCCACGCCAGGTTTTGAACTGGGAAAACGCTCCTGAGCTGCGCGATAAGATCGGCGAGGACATTATCACCGCCAGCGGCACCACCCTATTGGGCGCAGACGATAAAGCCGGCGTGGCGGTCTTGATGACGTTGGCGGCGTGCCTGCTGGCTGATCCACACATCCCCCATCCGCGCATCCGCCTGTGCTTCACCCCGGACGAGGAGGTGGGCCGCGGGGTAGATCACTTATCGCTCGACGAGCTGGCGGCTAACGTAGCCTACACCCTGGACGGCGAGGGCGCGGGTGAGATCGTCTATGAGAACTTCTGCGCCGACCGCGCGATCGTGACCATCACTGGCGTGGCGATTCACCCCGGCAGCGCCAAGGGGCGCATGGTGAATGCGGTGCGCCTGGCGACACAGCTGGCCGAGATGCTCCCCCGCGACCACGATACGCCAGAGACGACTGAAGGACGCGAGGGCTACATCCATCTACACGACATCCGTGGCAACGTCGCACAGGTGCAGCTGCGCATCCTGCTGCGCGATTTCGAAGAGGAAGGACTGCGCGCGCGAGCCGAGCTGGTGCGTTCGCTGTGCGAGCAAATCCAGCGCGTCGAGCCGCGGGCACGCGTCGAATGTGTCATCGAGCGTCAGTACCGCAATATGCGCTACTGGCTGGAAAAGGACATGCGCCCCGTACAGCTGGCCGAGGAGGCGATCCGCCGCGCCGGATTGCGGCCGGTCAGCGTGCCGACGCGCGGTGGCACCGACGGCGCCCGCCTCACCGAATGCGGACTGCCCACACCCAACCTCTTTGTCGGCACCCACAACCCCCATGGTCCGACAGAATGGATCAGTCTACAGGACATGGCACGGTCTTGGGAGACGTGCCTGCATCTGGTACAATTATGGGCTGAGCATGGCCACGGTTATCAAGGCTGGCAAGGAGCGTAAGCGATGCCCTATCGAACGATCGACTTGAGCCAGGTGCGCACTTATCCGCTGCCGCAACGCCAAAACTTGGTGGCGTTGGAAAACCTGGTGCATCCCGGGCAGCCGTTGCCCCCTTATGATAATCCCGAGCTGGTGGAAGTCGCAGAGCGCATCGTGGCAGCACGCCGCGCGGGGCGGCCGGTCATCTGGATGATCGGCGCGCACGTGATCAAGCGTGGCCTGGCGCCGCTGCTCATCGATCTGATGCAGCGCGGCGTCATCACCCATCTGGCCGGCAACGGCGCCACCACCATCCACGACTTCGAGATCGCCCTGCAGGGTCACACCAGCGAAGACGTAGCACGCAGCCTGGAAGATGGTTCATTCGGCATGGCCGAGGAGACCGGCGCCTTGATGAACGGTGCGATCCGCGCCGGCGCGCGCGCCGGCATTGGCATGGGTGAGGCATTGGGCCACTTTATCGCCACCGATGAACGCTTCCGCTACCGTCAATATAGCGTGCTCTACAACGCCTATCGGCTGGGCATCCCTTACACCGTGCACGTCGCCATCGGCACCGATATCATCCACCAGCATCCTCAGGCGGACTTCGCCGCCATCGGTTGGACGACCGGGCAGGACTTCAAGATTTTCTGCGCGGCGGTGAGCGAGTTGGAAGGCGGGGTGTTCTGCAACTTCGGCTCGGCGGTGATGGGACCGGAGGTCTTCCTCAAAGCGTTGTCGATCGTGCGCAACCTGGGCTACACGGTGCGCGTGTTCACCACGGCCAATTTTGACCTCATCCCGCTGGGCGACTATCGCCGGCCGCTCAAGGACGATGTACCCGATTATTACTACCGGCCACGCAAGAACATCGTCAACCGCCCGGTCTCGTTGGGTGGCAAGGGCTTCCACATCGTGGGTGATCATGCGGTGACGGTGCCGCACATTCATTATTACGTCACGCAGCAGCTCGAGCCGATCCCGGTGCGCAGCCAGCGGTTGGAAGATCCCTGGCACGTCGGCGATGTCGCCTCACTTGAGGACGACGCGCCGGCGGCGGCGCTGCTTCTGCGACGTTGGCTGGAGCGCAACCCTGCCCCGCGCGCGCTGGCCGAAGCGATCCAGCAAGCCTTCCGCGTCCTATGGCACAGCCTTGCCCATGGTGGGACGCTCTTCCTGGCCGGCAATGGCGGCAGCATGGCCGATGCGCTGCACATCAGTGGCGAGCTGCTGAAATCCTTCAAACGGCCGCGCCCGCTGCCCGAAGCCCATCAGCAGCGGTTAGCGGCACTGCCTTACGGCGAGGCATTGGCGCCGCACCTGCAGCGTGGATTGCGAGCGGTGGTCTTGGGCGCAAACCTTTCCCTGCGCTCGGCAGTGGACAACGACAGCCCGCTGCCCCACATCGCATTGGCACAGGAGCTTTATGTGTTGGCACGGCCCGGAGACGTGTTCATGGGGATCAGTACCAGTGGCGAGGCGCGCAACGTGCTCTACGCCGCCAGCGTCGCGCGCGCATTGGGCCTGAGCGTCATCGGCCTGACCGGCGCCCAGGGCGGCGCCCTCGCCCCACACTGCGACGTGGCCATCAAAGTGCCGGCCAGCGAGACCGACGTAGTGCAGACATGGCATCAGCAGGTGTATCATCTCCTGTGCGATATGCTCGAAGCACAGCTGTTCGGATAGACAGTCTTTATCCTGCGAAAGGATACGCCTGTCACTATTGCCACCCTGAGTATCGATCTGGCAGGAAAGCGTGCAGGATCAGCAGAGGCACTCGAAACACGAAAATCGCGAAGGGATGTGGTAATCGGAGTTCCAGCTGTTTGGATTAGATGAGAACCCTTTTCAAGCTCGTCGGCTCGTAATCGATGGCTTAGTATACTCTCGACGCTCTCGACTGCCAGAGCGCGAAGATGCAAATCCACCCTAGCATCTTCGCGCCCTGGCATTGGCTGAGGTTCGGAATCTACCGACTGCCTACAACGTCGCCAGCAGGTAGGGTTCCTCAATTAGCTGCTTGATGTACTGCAGGAAGCGCGCCGCCGGCGCACCATCCACCAGGCGGTGATCAAATGCCAGGCTGAGGGTGACCATCTGGCGGATGACCATCTGGCCGTCGCGTGCCACCACTTTGGGCGCGATGCGGCCCACGCCCAGGATCGCTGCTTCGGGCGGGTTGATAACCGGCGTGAAGGCATCGATGTCATATGGGCCCAGGTTGGTGATGGTGAAGGTGCCGCCAGTCAGATCGTCGGGCAGGGCACGGCCAGCGCGGGCGCGTTCGATCAACTGGCGCAGCTCCTCGCCGAACTGGCGCAAG
>JANXAX010000313.1 GCA_025062175.1 Anaerolineae bacterium
CCACGCCCACACCGCCTCTGCCTACCCCGACTCCCACGTTACCGACAGAGATTAGAGTGGGAGGTTATGCGCGGGTTGTCAACACAGAAGGTGCCGGTCTTAGCTTGCGCGCTGGTCCGGCACGCAGTACTGCTCGTCTGGTTGTGGCCGCAGAGAACACGGTGCTCCCGGTGCTGGATGGCCCGCGGGATGATCAGGATGGAGAGCGAGACGAAACGGGCGCTCTCTACCAGTGGTGGTATTTGCGCAACACCGACGGAAGCGAGGGATGGGGACGCGCTGATTTCTTGGAACCCGCTCCACCTCCAGAATAACACGGAACCGCCTTCTCGGGTTGTTCGCTCGTTCTAATGAGGTTTTGGCACATTCATCATCCCCAGGTGAGGCTCACCATCTGGGGATGGTATGTCATGCGAGACTGGAACGATGGCCGAGGCATCCTCTCAGGTGGATATAGCGGAACGCATCGCCCGCCTGCGTGCTGAGATCAACTACCACGCCTATCGTTACTACACGCTCGACGATCCCATCATCAGCGACGCAGAATATGATCAGCTGATGCAGGAATTGCGCCGGCTGGAAGAGGCGCATCCTGAGCTCATCACACCCGACTCCCCGACCCAACGTGTCGGGGCGCCGCCCCGTCCTGAGTTCCGTAAGGTCATCCACCCCGTTCCGATGACCAGCCTGTCCAACGCGTTCAACGAGGAGGATATGCGCGCCTGGCTGATGCGCATCCGGCGTCTCCTGCCCGAAGACCTGCCTGCAGAGGAGCTGGCCTTCGTCGTGGAGCCGAAATTCGACGGTCTGGCCGTTGCGTTGACCTATGAGGGAGGTATTTTGGTGCGCGGGGCGACGCGCGGTGACGGGATCGAGGGCGAGGATGTCACAGAGAACCTGCGCACCGTTAAGAACATCCCGCTGCGCATCCCGGTAGCGCCCGATGGGCCGCCGGCGCCGGAACGGATTGAGGTGCGCGGTGAAGTGTACTTGCCGATTGCGGATTTCAATCAGCTCAATCAGGAGCAAATGGCCAAAGGCGAACGCCTTTATGCCAACCCGCGCAACGCTGCTGCCGGCTCGGTGCGTCAGTTGGACAGCCGCATCACAGCACGCCGCCGCCTGGCGTTCTTTGCCTATGCGATCGGCTACCTGGAAGGCGGGCCTTCCTTTACGTCCCACTGGGATGCCCTAATGTATCTGAAGGAGCTGGGCTTTCCGGTCAGTCAAGATATCCGGCGTACGCATGACTTCGAAGAAGTGCTGCGTTTCATTCGCGAATGGGGAGAACGGCGCGACCATCTTCCTTATGAAGCCGATGGTGTAGTGATCAAGGTGGACAGCCTTGCGCTCCAGCAGCGTCTGGGCATCGTGGGCAACGCACCACGCTGGGCAATTGCCTACAAGTTCCCTCCGCGTGAAGCCACTACGCGTGTGCTCAGTATTGAGGTCAACGTGGGGCGCACCGGGGTATTAACACCCTATGCCGTCCTGGAACCGGTCAACGTGGGTGGGGTGACAGTCCGCCAGGCAACATTGCACAATTTTGAGGACTTGATGCGCAAAGACATCCGGGTGGGTGATACTGTGATTGTCGTCCGAGCAGGGGATGTGATTCCCCAGGTGGTCAAGCCCATCCTGGAACGACGCCCCCCCGATTCAAAGCCGTATGCGATGCCCACCCATTGTCCGTCGTGTGGCGAGCCGGTGGTCAAACCCGAAGGCGAGGTGGCCGTCTATTGCGTCAACGCCGCGTGCCCGGCGCAGCTGGTGCGCCGTGTGGAGCATTTTGTGTCGCGTAGTGCGATGGATATTGTCGGTTTTGGTGAACGTATTGCGGAACAGTTGATCGAAGCTGGTCTGATCAGCGATGTGGGCGATATTTATACTCTAAAGGACAAGCGGGAACGTCTGCTCCAGCTGGAGGGATTCGGCGAGAAAAAAGTAGACAACCTGCTGAAGGCCATCGAGGCGAGCAAGCAGCAACCGCTGGAGCACTTGGTAGCTGCCCTGGGTATCCCGGGGGTCGGGAGCATCGTTGCCAAGACGTTGGCGGAACATTTTCTCTCGTTAGATGCCCTCGCAGCAGCTACAGAGGAGGAGCTGCAACGGGTGGAGAGCATCGGCCCCGAGATTGCGCGTAGCGTGGTGGACTGGTTTGCGCGTCCGCGCCACCAGGAAGTGCTGCGCAAGCTGCGTGCGGCGGGAGTGCGCACTGAAGCAGCGCTGCGCACGGCAGCGGGAGGCGCTGCACCGTTACGCGGACTCAGCTTTGTGATCACCGGGACGCTCCCCACGCTGAGTCGCGATCAGGCACGCGCACTCATTGAGGCAGCGGGTGGCAAAGTCACGGAAAGTGTCTCTCGCAAGACGGATTATCTGGTGTTGGGTGAGAATCCAGGTAGCAAATTGCAAAGAGCGCGCGAATTGGGAATCAAAATCATCGACGAGGCAACGTTGCGCCAAATGATTGGAGCGCAGTAAACACGGCGGAGGGAGCAAGGGGCATTGAGTTTTCCAGAAGATGCCAGGGACTTACCGGAGATTCGCCATCGCACACCGATTGTTGCGGTAGTTGGATCTGCCCTCTGTTCCCCCCATGAAATGAAGTTGGCGGAGGCAGTGGGTCGAGTGCTTGCCGAAGCGGGCGCCACCTTGATTTGTGGCGGTGGCAGCGGTGTTATGGAGGCGGCCTGTCGGGGCGCCAAACAGGCGAATGGCCTGACCATCGGAATCTTGCCCGGATTCCATGCCAGCGACGCCAACCCGTTCGTGGATATCCCGATCGTCACTGGTCTAGGAGAAGCACGCAACGTGATCATTGTGCGTACGGCGCAAGTTGTCATCGCGGTGGGTGGTGAGTTTGGCACGTTGTCCGAAATCGCCTTCGCGCTCAAATTGGGACGGCCTGTGATCGGGCTGGAGACTTGGGAACTCGCCAAGGCGGGACAACCATACCCGGTGATCGTCCGCGCTCTCACCCCCGAGGAAGCCGTGCGTTTGGCCTTGCGATCCTGTGGTCGTCTCCGATGATCAGCGACGGTGTGTCCCAAAAGCTCCGGTTCGATTTGACTTTGATGCATTTTTTCAGTATACTTAGGGGCATCAAGAGAAAAATCAAGGGCGGGTACCCAAGTGGACAAAGGGGGCTGACTGTAAATCAGCTGCGTAACGCTTCGGAGGTTCGAATCCTTCCCCGCCCATTTGTTAGTTGTATTGTAGAGCCACCGTCTCCACTCCGTACGCCCTCGTAGCTCAGTGGGTAGAGCACATTCTTGGTAAGAATGGGGTCACCGGTTCAAGTCCGGTCGAGGGCTTTCTTGTACGGTGGGATAGCTGAATCATTACGTGAAGGTACTGCGTCATCATCTGATACTTAGGAGGAACGCCGATGGCGAAAGAGAAATTTGTCCGGGACAAGCCACACGTGAACGTGGGGACGATTGGGCACGTGGACCACGGGAAGACGACGCTGACGTCGGCGATCACGAAAGTGTTGGCGATGAAGGGGTTGGCGACGTTCCGCCCGTTTGACTCGATTGACAACGCGCCGGAGGAGAAGGCGCGCGGCATCACGATTGCGATTGCCCACGTGGAGTATCAGA
>JANXAX010000314.1 GCA_025062175.1 Anaerolineae bacterium
CACCGCCGCGGTGGAGGCGGGATTGCGCATGTGTCGTGCGGCGACCGGCAAGTTCGAGTTCATCTCGTTCCACATGGACTTCCACGGCAAGACGATGGGGGCAGTGGGCTGTGGCCGCCTGGATCCGAGCCAGGGTCTGCGCGCGCCGGGCTTCTTCCTGGTGCCGCGTGGCAACTGCTACCGTTGTGCCTTCAAGATGACCTACCCGGACTGCGGCATCTACTGTGTCGATTACATCCGCACGGTGATCCAAGAGGAGACCTCTGGCCGGGTGGCGGCCATCGTGCTGGAGCCGATTCAGGGCTGGGCCGGCTCGGTGGTGCCGCCGGACGGATGGATCCAGAAGATCCGAGCGCTGTGCGACGAGTATGGCATCCTGCTGATGGCCGACGAGGTGCTGACGTGTATGGGGCGCACCGGCAAGATGTTCGCCATGGAGCATTGGAACACGGTGCCGGACGTGATGACGCTCGGCAAGGGATTTGGCAACGGTTTCCCCGTCACGGCGATGCTGGTCAGCGAACGCTACAAGGACAAAGTCGAGACCATCAGCGCCTCCACCTCGTACGGTGGCAATCCGATGGCCTGCGCGGCAGCGCTCGCCTCGATCCAAGTGATCGAAGAGGAGAACATCTGCGAGCGCGCCACCCATCTGGGCAACCTGCTGCTCAAACGCATGCGCGAGATGCAGGAGCGCCATCCCATCATCGGCGATGTGCGCGGCGTCGGCTGCCTGCTCGGCATCGAGCTGGTCAAGGACAAGGCGACCAAGGAGCCGTTTGAGGAAGCCGGACGTATGGTCTACCAGAAGGCGTTCTCCAAGGGCGTGGCGTGGATCCCCGCGTGGCACATCCTGCGCATGTCCCCGCCGATGATCATGCAGGATGAGATCGCGCTCAAGGCGATGGATATCATCGAGGAGAGCATCTACGAGACGGAGAAAGAGCTGGGATATTTCTGAGATGGCCAAGAGGATCATCCGTTTCGGTGTGATCGGCTGCGGCCTGATGGGGCGCGAGTTCGCCAGCGCAGTGGGGCGCTGGTGCCATCTGCTCGACCTCGACTTCGCGCCCCAAATTGTCGCGGCATGTGACACTAACCTCGCCGCGGCCCAGTGGTTTCGCGACAACATTCCCTCGGTGCGTCTGATCACCCCGGATTACCGCGATCTGTTGCACGAGACGCAGGTCGAGGCGATCTATTGCGCGGTGCCCCACAATCTGCATGCCCAGCTCTACATCGACATCATCGAGGCGGGCAAGCATCTGATGGGCGAGAAGCCGTTCGGGATCGACCTGCAAGCCAATGAGGCGATCCTGGCCGCGGCCGCGCGCCATCCCGAAGTGTTGGTGCGCTGCTCGTCCGAGTTCCCCTTCCACCCCGGCGCCTATCGCATCGCCCAATGGATGCGCGAGGGACGTTTTGGCCGCATCATCGAGGTGGAAGCCGGCTTCTGGCACAGCAGCGATCTGAATCCCCACAAACCCATCAACTGGAAGCGTCGCTGTGAGACCAATGGGGAGTACGGTTGCATGGGCGACCTGGGCATGCACGTGGTGCATCTGCCGCTGCGTTATGGGTGGAAGCCATACAACGTGCGCGCTCTGCTGAGCAAAATAGTCAAAGAGCGCCCCGACCGCAGCGGCGCTATGGTGCCGTGTGAGACGTGGGACAACGCCGTCCTGGCCTGTGAGGCGCGCGTGGACGGGCAGGAATTCCCGATGCTGCTATCTATGAAGCGCATCGCACCTGGGCACGCGAATACGTGGTTCATCCGCATCGCCGGCACGGCGTGGTCGGCGGAATTCAGCACGCGCAATCCCAAACAGCTCGCTTGGCTGCCTTATGCGCCGGGGGACGACCAGGTCTGGCAGGTGGCTGACGTGCCCCACCAATCCGCTTATCCGGTCATCACTGGCAGCATCTTCGAATTTGGCTTTTCCGATTCGATATTGCAGATGTGGGCCGCTTTTTGCGATGAGCTGGTGAACGGCCGCGAGATGCGCCAACCCTTCTATTGCGCCACGCCTGAGGAGACGGCGGAGAGCCACCGGCTGTTCACCGCGGCGTTGGAGTCGCATCGTTGCGGACAGGTGGTGGCCGTCGCGTAGTGACCGGGGTGCACCCCTCGCAGGGCAGGCGGGGCGTTCCTGGCTTGCAACGGCGTCAGGCGCCGACGGGGTGGGCGTTCCGGCTGGACGAACATGGAGGACATCCCCGGGACACCTCCCATCCGTCGGCACACACGCAACGACTTTAACCGCCGGGCTGATTTAAAAAAGAGCCCATAGGAGTTGTGCTCCTATGGGCTCTGGATAGCCCCGTGGCGGCGCGTCCGCCGCTATGAGCGCGGCGGCGCCAGCATATCGAGGCCTAATCCCAACCCCAGCTTGGGCGGTTTCTCGCGCTGATCCTCTCTGCCGAATTGGATGCGTTCTTCGTTGTCGGTGATCACCTCCACTGCCAGGCCGAGTGATTGCAGCTCCTTGACCAGGACACGGAAACCTTCGGGGATGCCAGGCTCCTCGATCGGCTGGCCCTTCACGATCGCCTCGTAGGTGCTCACCCGGCCGGTCACGTCGTCGCTCTTGACGGTGAGCATCTCCTGCAGGGTGTAGGCGGCGCCATAGGCCTCGAGCGCCCAGACCTCCATCTCGCCGAAGCGCTGGCCACCAAATTGGGCCTTGCCGCCCAGCGGTTGCTGCGTCACCAGCGAGTACGGGCCGGTGGAGCGGGCATGCACCTTGTCCTCGACCAGGTGGGCCAGCTTCATCATCGTGATGACGCCGACGGTGACCGGCTGGTCGAACGGCTCTCCAGTCTTGCCGTCGTAGAGGATCACCTTGCCGGTGGTGGGCATCGGGACATCGGCGGCGCGTGTGCATGCAACGGCCAGCTGATCGATCTCCGCGGCGCTCATCCGGTCCAGATCGGCCGTGAACAGCTCCTGGGGCAGCCGGGCGTAACGCGGGTCGGGGTTGCGCTCGTGCTCTTGGCGCAGGAAGTGCAACCACTCGCGCAGGCAGACAATGCGCACCGCCTCGCGGGCTTGCACGCCCAACGCTTCGGCGCGGCGCGCGCCCTCGAAGGCCAGGAGAAAGTCGGGGTCATAGCCGCGCTCGCGCAGCCATTCGCGCAGCACCGCACGCCGGGCATAGGTGCGCTCCATCGCCAGCCGCTCTGGGTCGTATCCTTGCTCTCCCAAGGTGCGCACCAGGTAGAGCGCAATCACTTCGTCCTCGTCTGCCACGTCCTCAGGCACAATCTCATCCTGGGCGAGGAACCATTTCCAAGCGCGCTCGGTGATGATGCGCCAGGCGTGGTCGATCAGCCAGGCACGCGCCAGCTCCGCGGCGATTTCGTCTTCGCGCGCGCCGTCGAACACGGAAGAGATTGCCTGGAAGCCCAAGCGCGACGCCGCCCAGCCCAAGTGCGTCTCCAGGATCTGGCCGATATTCATGCGCGCCGGCACGCCCAGGGGGTTCAGAATGATCTCGATGGGGGTGCCATCCGCCATAAAGGGCATGTCTTCGATGGGCACCACCTTAGAGATGACCCCTTTATTGCCGTGCCGGCCGGCCATCTTGTCGCCCT
>JANXAX010000315.1 GCA_025062175.1 Anaerolineae bacterium
AGCCGCGATTTCCTTTATACCCGTACAGATGAGACCATCTACAACATCATCGACTATGGACAACCTGAGCTTGGCATGCCACCTTTTGGCCTCGCGCACGGCGGTGAGCTGAATCGGCAGCAGATCGACGCCATCGTGACCTTCATCCGCAGCTGGGATGACCGCATTGTGATCGAGCGACCACCTGAGCCAGTCCCTGAGCTGGCTGCGGGAGAGATCCCGGACTACGAAACCCATGTGCAACCGATTTTCAAGCGCTATTGTGTGGCCTGTCATCGGCCGGGCAGAGCCCAAAACAACTATGTGATGACCGATTATCACAGCGTGATGACCACAGGCGATCATGCTCCTAATGTCATAGGCGGTGACTTGGGCTGCAATCTAGTACGGATGCTCTACCGTGAGGAGATAGAAGCGGGCGGGCCAATGCCGCCTGCGCGGCCGTTGGATCCCCGAAAGTTAGAGATCATTGTGCGTTGGGTTGAAGCGGGTGCGCTGCCGGCACGTCCACCCGAACGGGCGATTCGAACCCAAGAGCCCATCAGTCCTATTGCCACTCCAACGCCGTCGTGAGGACCAGCCGCCATTTACGTAACATCACAGGCGTGTGCAGTTCGACATTCGCAAACAGAAACAAAAGAAGCCATCACATCCCTCGTGATGGCTTGCCTGCCCGTGACGCTCTGTCTGAGGGATAGCGGGGGCAGGATTCGAACCTGCGACCTCCAGGTTATGAGCCTGGCGAGCTACCACTGCTCCACCCCGCATCGCGGAATGCCGAGGGTGGGATTTGAACCCACACGAGCCAATGCCCACTGCGCCCTGAACGCAGCGCGTCTGCCTGTTCCGCCACCTCGGCTTATCCCCAATCTCACTTTTAGATTATACTTCAAATGCTTCGAGCTGTCAAAAATGGTTTGTTTCTTGGCTTTGAGTGTATCGCAAGCCGGGAATCAGGAATATGGGGTGCCCTAGAGCGCCACTATCTACACCACAACCGCAGCAAGCGGTCTTTGTAATCCCTTCACCACCAGTCTGGTACCCTCAGGAGAAAAGGGAACCACTGCTGGCACACGCGCTTTGGTTTGCCCCTGACTTTCCCTCAACGGGAATGCTCACAAGTTACTGATAATCGCCGAAGCAAACTCCGAAGTGCGTACCTCGCGTGCATCCGCCATCAGACGCGCGAAATCATACGTCACGATGCCCTGTGAGACCGTTTTCTCATACGCTTGGACGATCCGATCCGCCGCCTCGCGCCACCCGATATGGCGTAGCAACATCACCCCGGAGAACAGAAGACTGCCCGGATTCACTTTATCCTGATTTGCATACTTGGGCGCCGTGCCGTGGGTGGCTTCAAAGAGGGCTAGTTCGTCCCCGAGGTTGGCGCCGGGCGCGATACCTACCCCGCCCACCTCGGCTGCCACGGCATCGCTCAGATAATCGCCGTTCAGATTGGGAGTGGCGATGACATCGTACTCATCCGGACGCAGCAACATCTGCTGGAACATGATGTCCGCCATGCGGTCTTTGATCACGATCTTGCCCTCCGGCTGTTGTCCGCCGTATCGTTCCCATAGTTCCTCCTCAGTTAAGGTCACGTCGCCGAACTCCTCACGGGCAACTTCATAGCCCCAATTGCGAAAGGCGCCCTCGGTAAACTTCTGGATATTCCCCTTATGCACCAGGGTCACGCTGCGGCGACCCTCCTCCAACGCATAGCGGATTGCCTTGCGCACCAGACGCTTGGTGGCGAAGGCGCTCATCACTTTGATACCAATGCTGGAATTCTCAAAGAAATGAGCCCCCAGCTCTTCGCGGAGAAACTTCTCCAGCTTGGCTGCCTCCGGCGTGCCAGCCATATACTCAATGCCGGCATAGACATCCTCGGTGTTCTCGCGAAAGATGACCACATCCACCCTCTCAGGATGTTTCAAGGGACTGGGCACCCCACGATACCAGCGCACCGGCCGCACACACGCATAGAGATCCAACTTCTGACGCAACGTGACATTGAGGCTGCGAATGCCACCTCCCACCGGCGTGGTCAGCGGTCCCTTGATCCCCACCTTGAATTCCCGCAGGGCATCCAGTGTCTCATTCGGCAGATACTCGCCATGGTACAGTGCCGCCGCCTTCTCCCCGGCGAAAATTTCCATCCAGGCAATCTTTCGTTGTCCGCCGTATGCCGCTTGCACGGCTGCATCCCACACACGCATGCTAGCACGGGTGATATCCGGACCAATGCCATCCCCCTCGATGTAGAGGATGATAGGATTGTCAGGCACGCGCAACACGCCCTGATGCACTGTGATAGGCTGGCCTTCCGATGGGATCACAAGCTTATCGAACGGCATAGAGAATAAACATCCTTTCCGGTGTGCGTGAGATTGATGGAGTTCAGCCTCTCAACAACTGCGAGATGGTATGCAAGGCGTGCTCGACATCAGAGCGCTCAATGCCGTAGTGGGTCACGGCACGCACTGTATAGCGTCCGAGGGCAAGCATCAACACTCCCAGCGCTGCCAGGCGTTCACAGAACTCGGCCGCCGTCCAAGGTGTCCCTGCAACCTCGAAGAACACCAAGTTGGTCTGTACCCGCGCCGGGTCAAGGGTGATTCCTGGCATGTTCGCCAGTCCGTCCGCCAGCAGGCGCGCGTTGGTGTGGTCTTCCGCGAGTCGGTCCACCATTTGTTCCAGTGCCACGATGCCAGCGGCGGCGATGATACCCGCTTGGCGGGTGCCGCCCCCGACGATCTTGCGCACACGGCGTGCGGCCCGGATAAAGTCCTGGCTGCCGCATATCAGTGAACCTATCGGTGCTGCAAGTCCCTTAGAAAGACAGAAGCTCACACTATCCGCATCGCGCACCAGCTCCTTGACATCCACACCCAGCGCCACGGCCGCATTAAAGATACGCGCGCCGTCCAGGTGGATCATCAGACCGTACTGATCGGCCAGCTGACGTACCTGGCGCATATAGTCCGGTGTCAGACAGACGCCCCCGCACATATTATGGGTGTTTTCCAAGCAGATCAGCCGGCTGCGCGGGAAATGAATGTCGTCCTCACGCACGGCGGCTTCGATATCGGCGAGCGCAAGAGTACCGTCCGGCTGGTTGGGCACCTGATGGGAGTGCACACCGCCCAGGGCAGAGCAGCCACCAGCCTCGTCCAGGAAGATGTGTGCCTTGTCTCCGACGATAATTTCGTCCCCACGGCCACAATGGGTCAACACCGACACCAGGTTGGCCATAGTGCCACTCATGACCAGCAGAGCCGCCTCTTTGCCAAGGCGCTCTGCCGCCATCGCCTCCAAGCGATTGACTGTCGGATCTTCCCCAAAGACGTCGTCCCCCAGTTCTGCCGTGGCGATCGCTTCTCGCATCGCTGGGGTGGGAAGTGTCACGGTGTCGCTGCGCAAATCCACAATACGCATGTGGCCCTCCTCGACTCGTTCGGAAGTGAAAGAAGTATACTCAGCCCAGCATATGCGACAAGTCAACATGGCGAAGGAGACTTGCCGCGATGGTTCAACCCAGATGAATCACTTCGTTGCGTTCTGCCGATTCATAGGATGCATA
>JANXAX010000316.1 GCA_025062175.1 Anaerolineae bacterium
AGGCCATCTCACCTAGTGCTCTCGCCGCGTTTGATCTCCACGCCCACAATCCTGCTCGGGGAAGCGCCCCCATGCCGTCGGAAATCCCGGGCAACATTTAGCGTAGCAGGCAAGAAAAAATGAGGGCGCTGACACGGTATGGCGGTGTATTGGGCCAACTGTGGTCACGCTTTGACCGTGCCAGGCTCTTGTACCTCCTGCGGCGACACGTGCTAGCTCAGGCGGTCGTGAGGTGAGGACGGATGAGTAGGAGGCCGCGCTCCGGTGCAGTTTTAGCGCCTGCCTTTTATAGGAGCAACCCGGGCGCAACACCCAAAAATCTTCTTGACATAGCCCGAAATGTGCGCTATTATATACATAGAAAGGGGGGATGAAAGGTTTCGACAGGGAAGTGTCGGGCATGGACTGCAAGCCGAGACGCCTGACCTCGTTAAATCGGGCAAAACCAATAAGTGCCGAGAAAGTACCTGCTTTCAACGCACCTGCCTACAACGCGCTTCCGCTCGCTGCGTAAGCCGGCGTAGGCCGATGCAAATTGATCGCTCAGAGTGAGCGGTCACGTCCAGCACCTCTTTATCTGGGCGGAGGTGCATGGGCGTCGCAGAGCCCAGGTTGCGACGCACCGACGCCGATACGTGCGTCAAAGGGGACGAGAGTCTCACCCTCGGCTGGCCTGCCGTCGACTCGGTCGGCGGACGAGGCGGCAGGTGAGAAGTGTGGCGCCGACTAAGCTTGTAGACGTCCATGGCGAGCTTCTCTGGACCCGGGTTCGATTCCCGGCATCTCCACTGGGATGGAACGGCAGAGGAAGGTCCTCCTCTGCCGTTCTGTTTCTCAAGACATTTTTATGCGCCCAAGACACATAATGGTACAATGGCGGGCAAGTTATATGTTTATGGCTGCTGACGATCTTATGTGGGAGCTACGAAAGTGAAGTGGCCTATTCCGTCCGAGCTGCGTTCCCTCATCCGCGCGATCCAACGCAACCACGCGCTGGAACATGCCACCATCCACGTCCTGACAGAGCGTTGTCCGGGTATTTCCCTTATTGGGCGCAGCGACTGGAAGGGCTACCTCCTCTACGGGAATGTAGATACCGATTTGGTAGAACAAGCCGCCCACGAAGCACTTGTCCGCCTGCGGTCGGGGGAACGCTGGCTTGCCGTGCACCCGCGCTGTGGCACCATCCTCGCCACCACAGGTGTGCTCAGCGGGCTAGCGGTGTTTGTCACATTGGGGTTCAGCAATCCGCGTGGACGCTGGCGCTGGACGCATCTGCCGGAAGCCATCCTCGCCGCCACGGTGACCGCTGTGCTGGCGCAGCCCATCGGCCTGTTGATTGAGCGCTACCTGACCACCTCCGCCGATGTAGGTGACCTGTCCATCCGCCGAGTATATCGTCAGCCGGGTAGCAGGGTGCCGATTCATCGCGTCGAAACCGGGTGATCCGATGTTCTACGTCTTCCACGGGCCGGACGAGCTGACACGCTCGGAAGCCCTGGCCGAGATGAAAGCGCAACTGGGCGATGCCTCCCTGGTCGACCTGAACACCACTTACCTGGACGGGGCGAGCGTCAACGTGATGCAGATCCGACAAGCGTGTGACGCACTGCCGTTCTTGACCAGCAGCCGGTTGGTGGTGGTGAAAAACTATCTCTTCCGCATTGGCCCCAAGCAAGACGAAGGGCCTAGCGACCCTGCCGCCCTACAGGCGTTGTCCGACTACCTGCCTCATCTGCCACCCACCACGCAGTTGGTCTTCGTCGAAGACGAGATACTACCTGGAAAGCATCCTATCCTGGTGTTAGCGGGTAAACATCCCCAGGGCCAGGTGCGCTTGTTTGGGGTGCCTAGTGGAGAGCGCGATCTGGCGGAATGGGTTGAACGGCGAGTGCGCCACAAAGGCGCCACCATCGAACCCGCCGCTGCTATGGCCCTAGCCACAGCAGTCGGTCACGATATGCGCTTGCTCGACACAGAGATCGAGAAGCTCATCACCTACGTGGCAGATGCTCGGCCGCACATCACCTATGAACATGTCGAACTACTTGTGCCCTACACCGGCGAGGCAAAAATTTGGACGATGGTAGACGCCATCGGGCAGCGCAATGCCCGGCTGGCGCTCCAGCATCTGCATCGCCTCATCGAGGAAGATCCCGTCGAGAACCATCCGCTCAAATTGTTCGCTATGATCGTCCGGCAGTTCCGCATCCTAATCCAGACAAAGGAAATGACCGCCCAAGGCCTGGCTGTCTCGACGATCGCGAAGCAGGCGGGCATCAAGGAATTCGCAGCGGAGAAAGCACGACAGCAGGCGATGAACTTTTCTATGGCACAGCTGGAGGCGATTTACACGCGCTTGCTGCACACTGACCTGGCCATTAAAACTGGCAGGATGGAAGATGTTTTGGCTCTGGATACCCTGGTGGCGGCGCTGTGTGGTTCGCTAGATGGTTAAGCGGGAGGTCGGGCGACTATGGCCTTATCAGTGCAAACAACAAATGAAGCGAGTGATCCGCGCATCCCTCAAGACAGGGGGTCGGAAATAATAAACGAAGCATCTATCGATTGGCCCGGTGACATCGGTCCGATCTTCCTGACCCAGGAGCAGATTCAACGTCGTGTGATGGAATTGGGTGCCCAGATCACGCGCGATTATGCCGGCAAGGATCTGGTCGCCGTAGGGGTGTTGAAAGGGGTGATTTTCTTCATGACCGACCTGGTACGTGCCATCCGTATGCCGGTCACGGTCGATTTCCTCGACATCGCGCGGTACGGGCGCACTGAGCAAATGCGTGGGGTGGTGCGCTTGACCAAGGATCTCACCGAACCGCTCAGCGGTCGGCATGTCCTTTTTGTGGAAGATGTCATTGACACTGGTCTGACCTGTCGATACATACTCGGTGTCCTGCGTCATCAGGCACCGGCGAGCTTGCGGGTGTGTGCGTTGCTAAACCGTCCCGCGCGGCGCATCGTGGACATCGAGCTGGCCTACGTGGGCTTTGAAATACCGGATGTGTATCTGGTAGGTTATGGACTGGATTACCGGGAACGTTATCGCAATCTGCCCTATCTAGTGCAATTCGAACGTCACGGGTCTATAGGACAGTCTATGAATAAAGGAAAAAATTAGAGAGGGCCCCAACTAACCTTCCAGACCCTCCACACCCTCCGTGGGCGATCCCTCAATCTACTCCTGAAGTCGTATTACTACGCTTCAAGAGGCGGCTTCCCACGGTATCCCCGTGTTTCTGCCGACTTACGGCTGATATCTGTTGCCAGATACCACCGTAATAAGATTGATTCTCGGGCTCGCTCCGGAATTGGTGCTTCAATGATCTGTCCGATTCCTTGGAACCCTCTCTAATTATACTATATCACGATTCGAGCAACCTGTCAATACAGAAAACCTGAGATTTCATGAATTTTCAGTTCTTGGGGAAGGAGCGTTGTGGGGGATAAACCAGGAGACGAAAAGGAGGTGCAGCAATGGGCTCATCGCCAAGCCCGAAGAGTCTGCTCGACTACCTGCGCACAGTGCTCGAGCTGCATCGTTGCCAAGGACGAGGCTATCCT
>JANXAX010000317.1 GCA_025062175.1 Anaerolineae bacterium
GACAACAGGTTAGAAAAGGTGGCACTCCTCGCATTGGCCCGTCGAGGAGGTGAGTTCGGATGGCACTCAAACCGTGGTATGCGGTGGCGACTCCACACGAGGATATCCGCGCCGGTCGCCTGAGCGAGGCGGTGTTCGCCGCCAACCTGTGGGCGGTGCACCAGGACACGGCGCCACCGGTCTACGCTGACCCGGAAGCCTTCTTCGCCAAGACCTTCCTGACCGTCGGGTTGGGCAACGTGTTGCGCCGCGTGGCGCAGGCACTCGCCGGCGCGGCCGATGCCGGCAACCGCGTCCTGAGCCTGCAGACCGCCTTTGGCGGCGGCAAGACGCACGCCCTGGTGGGTTTGTGGCATCTGGCGCGACACACGGACGTCATCCGCCGCAGTGCCGCCTGTGCCGACCTGCGCGCGGCATTGGGCGCCGACCTGCCGGCGGCGGTGCGCAGCGTGGCCGTCTTCACCAACCAGACGTGCGACGTGGTCCAGGGACGCCAGACGCCGGAGGGCGTCCACACCTACACCCTGTGGGGTGAGCTGGCGCTGCAGCTGGGCGGCGTGGCGCTGTATCAGCGCGTCGAAGCGAACGACCGCGCGCGCACCGTGCCCCAGGGTTTATTTGTGGACATCCTGCGCCAGGCGGCGCCCTGCCTCATCCTGCTCGATGAGATCGCCGATTACTGCGTCGGCGCGGCGGCAGTCAGGGTAGGCGACGTCACACTGGCCGACCAGACTATTTCCTTCATCCAGCAGCTCACCGAGGCGGTGCAGCAGGTGGCAGGTGTGGCCCTCGTCGCCACGCTGCCGGCCAGCCACCTGGAAGTCGCCAGCTCGGAGAAAGGCCAGGAGATCCTCAACCGTCTGGAGAAACGCTTTGGGCGTATGGGCGCGGATGTCAAGCCGGTGGCCGACGACGAAATCTACGAGGTGGTGCGACGGCGGTTGTTCGAGTCCCTCGGCGAACCCCGCGACCACATAACAGTCGCAGATGCCTACCTCAAGATGTATCAGGAACACAGCTCCGAACTGCCGTCCGAGGCGACGCGCGGCAGCTACCGGGAACGCATCCTCAACGCCTATCCCTTCCATCCGACGCTGATTGATGCCCTCTACCTGCGTTGGGGCAGCCATAGCGACTTCCAACGCACGCGCGGCGTGTTGCGGCTGTTGGCCAGCATCGTGGGCGACCTGTGGCAGCGCCGTCATACAGAAACCCAGTCACAGCCCTTAATTCAGCCATGCCATATCAACTGGCGTCTCGACCCGCTGCATGCCGCGCTCACGCGGTTGTGGGGTGTGGCTTACGAATCGGTGGCAGCCGCCGATGTGGTGGGCGAGCGCGCCAACGCAGTGCAACTGGACGAGGAGCGCGGCGGCGATTACTTGCGCGAACGCATCGCCCAGGGGCTGGCCGCCGCCATCCTGCTGGGTTCGTTCGGCGGCCAGGGCGAGCGCGCCGGCTTCAGCGCACGGGAACTGAAGCTGTGCGTCGCGCGCCCGGAAGTGAACTGGGCCTACATCGACGGCGCGCTGCTGGAGCTGGAGACGCGCGGTTTCTACCTGCGCGCCGCCGACGCCGGGGCCGCGGGCAAGCGCTACTGGTTCGGCAGCAAGCCGACCCTCACCAAGCTCATCGTGCAGTATCGCGCCCAGTTCGCCGCCCGTCCGGTGGACGACGCCGTCATCCGCACGCTGCAGGACCAAGTCGCCAACTTGCGCACCGAGCCAGCCCCATGGCGCGTCATCGTGAACCCCAGCACCGACCTGCCAGAGCAGAAAGCGCTGACCCTCCTGGTGATGCCGCCCGACTGCGCCTACGCGCCCAACGACCTGGCTCCCTCCGCTCTCCAGCGGGTGCTCCAGCTGAGCGAAAGATGCGGCAACCGCGACCGCTTATATCGCAACACGTTGCTCTTCCTGCTGCCATCTGCGCGTGGTCTGGAGCGGTTGCGCAGCGCGCTGCGCGAAGTCGCCGCCCTGGAGGCCGTGGGGCGCGATTACGCCGACCAGCTGGACACGGAACAGCGCGAGGACCTGATGAGGCGGCTGGAGGAAGCCCGTAAGACGGTCGGCCAGGCGCTCGGCGTCGCCTATGCCCACGTGGCACGCGTGGAGGGTCACGCCGTCGCCGTGGCCGATGTGGCCGAGGTCAAGCCCTCCTTCGCCGAGCACTTGCAGGCGGTCTGGCGGCAGGTAGTGGAAGAGGAGGAGTGGGTGCTGCGCCGGGTGGGGCCGGTGACGCTGCAGAAGGTGGGCCTGGTGCCGACGGAGGGTGGCATTCGCGTGAAGGACGCAGTGGAAGCCTTCCTGCGCTACACCGACAAGCCTATGATTGCCTCGCCGTCCGCCGTGCTCGAGGGATTGAAACAAGCATGCCAAGAGCACCTGATCGGTCTCGCACGCGGAATCGCGTTGAACAACCTGCAGAAGAAGTGGTGCGGCGCCGCGGCCACCCTGGACGCGAGCGAGGAAGGGCTGTGGATTATTCCGCCATTTGAAGAGGAGAAACCATCTCCGCTACAACCCTCTCCACCATCCCCAGAGCAGCCCGGGACGGGAACAAAGGGTGAGACGACGCGCACCGCCGGGGGCCAGGTCGCTCCGCCACCGCCGCCCAGCCAGAAGGTACAACGCATCCGCATCAGGGGGATAGTGCCGCTGGAGAGTTGGACGGAGGTGTTCCGCTGCTTCGTCGCTCCGGCTGCCCAGCTGGGTCTCAAGCGGTTGCACCTGGGCATTGCGTTTGAGCTCCAAGCGTACGACGAGCAACCGCTGGACGAAAACGACCCGAGGGTCGCGGCGATGCGCGAGGCAGCACGCCAACTGGGGCTGGAATGGGAGGAAGAAAAGCCCGCCTGAGGTCTGGCTTATGCTCATCAACGGTTCGGCTGGGCGGGTCGCGTACTACCCGGTCAAGAGTTGCCTCGCTCCTTCGCCTTCTTGCGCCGTGCCCGACGCCGCTTTCGGCCCGCCTGCTCGGCCGCATGATGCGGTGGTGCTTCCGCTGCCGCTGGCTGCGCTTCCGCGCGTGACCGGTCCAGCGCTGCCCCGGTCACCATCCGAAAGGTGTCAAACTACACGCCTCTTGCCCGTGCCTGGCGCCCGATCGCCTGTACCAATGTCCCCCGGCGCGCCACCCACCCCCGCCACGATCTGCGCCCTCAAGTCGCGCAAGACCATGGCATCCGGCGCCGGTCCGTACAGCGCCAGACCCATAAGCCAGCGCGATTTTAGTAATTGAGCAGTCGCGCCAGGTCTTCCACCGTGGTCGTGTTGCGCACCCGCAGGCGCTGCAACTCGAAGAGCGTCGCGGTGCTCTGCTGGCGCCCGGGCAAAGTGGTCACCGCCGCCCAAAAGCCGGCCGATTCCAACACGCGGATGGTCTGGCGGTCATAGCTGCCCGACGGATAGCAGAAGAAGCGCGCGATCTCGCCCGTGCGCGCCTCGATCGCTTCCTTGGCGCCGACGATCTCATAGACCAGGAAATCGACCGGTTGGCCTTTCAGGTCGAAGTGGCGATAGCCATGGGGCTGCATCGACATCCCCGCGCGGTGCA
>JANXAX010000318.1 GCA_025062175.1 Anaerolineae bacterium
CTCTCTGCCGCCACGGCGGCCACCCGATCTCCCACAAAGCGCACCTTGGTATCAAAGCTGACCCGATCGAGCGGGCCGGGGATGGGGTGGCTCTGGCCAGCCGTGGAGTACACCACCCGTGGCACGTCCTCGAAGGTGAGCACGGCATGCACGCCGGGCAGGGCACGTGCCTTGCTGGCATCGATGCGGCGGATGCGCGCGTGGGGATACGGGCTGCGCAGCAGCTTGCCCACCAACATGCCGCGCAATTGCAGGTCACCGGCGAAGACAGGGCGTCCCTGTGCTAGCTTGATGGCATCCACCTTGGGCTCCGGCTGGCCCACCACCTGCCATGTCTCCGGACGCGTCGTCGCTACCAAGGTGGACGGCGCGCGGGTTTGCACGTCTCCGCGCACTTCGGGCCACGTTCCTGCGGGTGTACTCGGCTGCAATCCCACGTCAAACGGGGGAGAGGTTTGTTCGGGAAGCGACATCACCTCGCCGGGCCACTGCGCTTCCCCGGAGACTTGCTCTTCCCATGGTGGCACGGCTTCACCGCGCAACCAGGCGGCGGCGCGCAACACGGCTTCCACTGGCTTGACGTAGCCGGTGCAGCGGCACAACACGCCGCTGAGGGCATCGCGCACCTGTTCGGGCGTGGGATTGGGCTCGCGGTCGAGCAATGCCTTGGCCGCCAGGATCATCGCCGGAGTACAATAACCGCACTGGATCGCCCCCGTCTCTACGAAGGCGCGCTGTAAGGGATGTAAGGCGATCTGACCGCGCCATCCCCGCGGTGGACCCTCCCCTTGCGCAGAGACACTCGCCAGCCCCTCAATTGTGGTGATACGCGCACCCACCGCCTGTAAGGCGAGCATGGTGCAGCTGGTGCGCGCGAGCCCGTCCACTAGTACGGTGCACGCCCCACAGCTGCCGTCGCCGCAGCCATACTTGGCGCCGAGGTACCCCTCGCGACGTAGGACGCTCAACAATGTGTCGCCCGGCGCCACATGGCACAACCGGTCTTCCCCATTGATGTTCAACGTGATTTCCATAAAACCTTTCTCCACCACAAGACGCATCAAGCGTTAATAATACACGTACCCCTCACGCACGTACAGGGGATGGAATGGCTTCTCCAATTCGACAGACCGCTGCAACGCGCGCCAGGTCGCCCAGGCAGCTATCACGCTGTCCAGGGCATCCCCATCTCCATCTTGTATAATCGTATTCTGCAGCGCGGCATCGGCGAAGCGCAACGGCGCCAGGCGTTGAACCGCCTCCAGAATGTCCCGACGTGCGCGGCGGTGACGCGCTTCCCTGCCCTTATACGGCATGTATAAATCGTGCCGCTTCAGCGTCGCTGCCGGACAGATCTCGATCAGCCATGCCCGGTCGGACCGGGGACGCTGCATCGGCAACACGGAGACAGCCCCCTGGGATACCAAAGGCGCCAGCAGCGCGGAGATACCGTAGAACGTCTGACGGTACAACCGCAAATTGTAGCTGGCCCACGGGGTGTCGTTCTCGTGATCGGTCAAGCGTTTGAGTTCGCGTCCCTCCGCTGCAGCATAGCAAGCCGATCGAAAGTGCTGCGGCGTCGCATAGCGTTCTGGGAAGGTGCGCACAAATTCCTCCCAGCTGGCTGCCTCAAGGAGCGGCGCCGGCAGGCCAAAGGGAAAATCCAACCCGAAGACGGCTTCCTGTTCACGGGCGATCCACGCGCACAGGGCACTCAGACAGGCCTCCCGCTGCGGCGCTACACCCAACAGCGTCGCCACCGCGGCGCATCGCTCGAGACATAGGGTGTCCTGGTGAACAACTGCCTGCGCAATCCATATCTTGTGCCCCGCTTCGCGCGCGCCGCTGAAGTCCACACCATATACCCGGGTGCGTCTCGGGAGCGTCACGTTGCTTTAGACCACGCCTCCCACAGCGCACGCCGCGTCAGCACGCCGATCATCGCGCGCCGATATTCCGCGCTGCCGCGGAAGTCGCTGCGCGGCTGCAACGCCGCAATTACCGGCGCCACAGCTGCCTCGATGTGGGCATCCTCCAAGGTCTGACTGGACAGGGCCTGTTCCACCGCATGGGCACGCAATGGGTAAGCCGCCACGCCGCCCCAGGCCAGGCGCACTTCTGCACATCGGTCCCCCTGCCGCACTACCCGTGCCACGACCGCCACAGTCGGGCGGTCGCGCGGTGTGCGCGCCACGACGGCCATCGCCGTGCCTCCTGCCCGCAACGTCACCATCACCGCGGTGACCAAACCGCGTTGCAACCAGTGTGCGGGGTCGGTCACCAGCTGCTCCAGCGCCACCATAAGCGCGCCATCGCGGCGCTGCACCTCGACCTCGGCATCGAGCACCAGCAAGCTGAGCAGCAGACAGGAAAGAGGGTCATGGGTCACGATCGTGCCGCCCACGGTGGCGGCATTGCGGTAGGTGAGCGGGCCATCGCGGTGCGCCGCCTCAGCTAGGAATGAGCTCCCGTGAGGTGCATCCACCAACTGTTGCAGGCGCACCATCGCACCAATCCTCAAACGTTCCCCTTCCATCTCGATGCGATCCAATCCCAGCGCTTGCAAATCCACCACCGCTTGCGCCTCGTGCCGTTCCTCTGCCAACAACTGTTGGCCGCCTGCCAATGGCACTGCATCTTCACTGTGCAATAACCGCAACGCTTCCTCGAGCGTATGCGGCCGGTAATAGGCTTTCACGCGCATCATCGTAGACTCCTGATGGCCCAATATGTGCACGGCCTGCTTGTGCCGTGCCGCGGTGACCACATAATAACGTCATTATAGCACGCCTCGTGGAGTAATCGAAATTGTTGTCTCAATATCTTTTGTTCTCCCATTTGTCCTCTTATCCCCAGCCCACCTATAATCCCTTGCCATATGGCCAACAGTTTGGAACGTCTGACACAGCCGCTCACCGGGCCACGGGTGCGCATTCCCGAGCTGCCGGATTACTCTGTGTTGCGCCACTGCGTACGTTGCGCGCGATGCCTGCCCGTCTGTCCCACCTATCAGGAGACGCTGCGCGAGGTGCAGTCTCCGCGCGGGCGGCTGGCGCTCCTCAAAGCGGTCGCCGAAGGGGTGCTGCCTCCCAGCGCCGCGGTCGAGGAGCACCTCTATCACTGCCTTGACTGTCGCATGTGTAATACGGTGTGTCCGGCGCATGTGCCCATCGGCGAGTGCATCTTGGCCGGTCGCGCTGCCTTCGCCCATCAACGCGGTCTGGCGTGGTGGCGGCGGCTGATCTTCCGCCACGTGCTCATCTCGGCAGAGCGGCTGGATCTGGCGCTCTGGCCCTTACGCCTGTATCAGCGCAGCGGACTCGCCCACCTAGTACGACCTGTGTTGCGTGCGCTGCCAGGGCCTTTGGCACAACTACACAAGCTAGAAGCGCTGTTACCTCCGCTGCCATCCCGCCCGCTGCATGCGACATTGCCGGTCGTCACGCCGGCGCGGGGCGTCCGCCGCTATCGCGTGGGCTCCTTCCTTGGCTGTATGATGAGCCAGCTCTTCGCTACCGAGAGTCGTGCGACGGTG
>JANXAX010000319.1 GCA_025062175.1 Anaerolineae bacterium
CTATAAACTCTCGCCTAGTTATCGGCTCTCTCTCCATTTAAGATTTATCCTTCTCCCCGTTCCCATCACCTTTCTGACGTGACCTGACCATCAACGCGAAGAAACTGCGATAGCATATCCTTTTCTTCCATAATAAAGGACATTGGGCACGCCTGTCAATGTCCGAAACAGGGGATTTTTTACCTCTTATCTCTCCGCGCGCCCAGAAGATACGGTTCTCAACCTCCCAATGGCCACGCAGCCACGCCAATGCCTGTAGCACGCCCAACCCAGCAAGATGGCGCTCCACGATCCAGTCCACTTCTAAGAACTGCCACTCCGACCGGCCGATGCGTCGTCGCCAGCGCCACACCTGGCTGCTCCCAATATATCCCCAACCAGCTGTATTCCTGCGCCGGATACGCCTCCAATTCCTCTCTCGCCACCACTCACACGTCCCGTCGCGCCTCCCGGCTGTGCGCCTTGTCCATATGCACGGCATCCGGCGCACGTGCCGTGTATGCCCGTTCGTATACCGCTGTCCTTAGATCACCCGCTAGGGTACCTCACTCGCGGTTGAGTCGCCGGAGGAGCCAAACGTTGCTATAATGGGCGCAGCCCACGATGGCATGGGCCATGTTGGTGCACGCAGCTGTTTCACTGCATGATTCATCGGACGCCCAAACGTCGGGCCAGGGTGATGCACATGGACCGCTATGCTTTCGAGCGGTTGGTGGTCGAAGCGGTAGAGGCACTGCCGGAAGCCATCCGCACTCAACTGGAGAATGTCGAATTCGTGGTGGAAGAGTGGCCCGACCCGGTGGTGTTGCGGCGCATGGGGTTGCGCAACCCGGCCAGCTTGTTGGGGTTCTACCACGGCATTCCGCGCACGCAGCGCAACTCGCACTACGGCATGGTGTTGCCGGACAAAATATCGATCTACCGCCAGCCCATTTTGAGACGCTGTCGCAATTGGCGAGAAGTGCGGGAGTTGGTCTTCTCCGTGGTGCGCCATGAGATCGCGCATCACTTCGGCATTTCGGATGAACGTCTGGAGGAACTGGGGGCGTATTGACACGCCAGAGCGCGGTTCACCCTAGGATGAGAAAGTGTGCGGTGAGGCAGCTTGTCGACCTCCTCTTCCGCTATCTCCCAATGATCCTCCTTCTGCTCCTGCCCTCGGCGATGACGAGTTGTGCCCCCAACCTATGCCGCGGCACGCGTCCCATTCTCAAAGTTGGTCTGGCGGCGCCCTTCGAGGGAGTAGCACGGCCGCTTGGCTACGAAGCCTTACAGGGGGTCAAGCTGGCCATCGCGCAGTGGAATGCGCACGGCGGGCCAGGAGGGTATATGGTGGAGTTGGTGGCGCTGAACGACGCCAACGATCCCCAAGAAGCGCGTTTGCAAGCCGAGGAGTTCCTGGCAGATCCCGCTGTCTTGGGTGTCATCGCCGGGTGGAACGCTGCGACAGCTCAGGCCATAGCCCCCATACTAAGGCAGAGGGGGCTGGCGACCGTTTTGCCATGGAGTGTCCCCGCTGAGCTGGCTGACCGCGGTGTTGTCATCCTAGCGGCGCACGAAGGCCAGATCGCCCAGGTGGTGGTCGAACACTTGCCTCTAGCTGTTCCGCGGTGCCACGTCGCGGTCGTCGGGGATGAAAGGGCCGTCGCTCCTTATCGGGCCCTCCTGCCCGCGTGCGTCCGAAGCCTAGCACCTCCTGTGGCCTCACATCGCCAGGCACTCCAGACATGGGTGGCCGGGGTGCTCCACGACCGCAGCTTCCCTCTCGAAGCCCTGATCTTGGTCGTCGATTCCGTATTAGGAGGCGAGCTCGTCGTGGCACTGCGTCAGGCCGGCTGGTCTGGATGGTTGTTCGGCGCCGCCGACTTGGGCAGCACACAACTGACGGATGTGGCAGGAGAATGGGCCGAAGAGGTGGTGATCGCTAGTCCTGCACCATCGGGAGAAGACGCGACATTCCACTCCGATGAGGATAGAGCCTTATTTGCCTCTCTCAGTCCGCGCGGTGTGTCAGCCTATGATGCGGCCCATGTGCTGCTTGCCGCCCTCGAGCGCAGCGTTGCCCAAACGGGCCAGCCATCTCGCACGGGGGTTATCGCGGCGCTGTCAGGGGTACAGGCACAAGGCCTGATGGGTAACCTCACTTTTGATCCACAGGGGCGGCGGCTGCATGCTCCAGTATGGCTCTATCGTGTCGAAGGTCGGCGCTATCCGGGTGTCTTGGTCGAGCAGGTGATAAGGTAAGGGCGATTATTCAAAGGTCAGTTTCTTGTGGCGCATTGCCACGCTTTCCACCAGCCCCAGAGCGATCAAGAAGGTCCACAAAGAGCTGCCGCCGTAGCTCACAAACGGCAGTGGAATACCTGTCACCGGCAAGAGTCCCAGGTTGACTCCGATGTTGATAGAAATCTGGATAAAAACAAGAGCGGCCACGCCGACACAAATGAGACGTCCCAAGGGGTCGCTGGCGATCGCGGCGACGCGCAAGATGCGCCATATCAACAGACTGAACAGGCCGAGCAGGATGAGGACGCCCACCAGCCCCAGCTCCTCGCCAATCACGGAAAAGATATAATCCGTGTGGCGCACACGCAGAAAACGCAATTGACTCTGAGTGCCGCTGGCGAACCCTTTGCCCAATAAGCCGCCCGAACCGATGCTGATCAGCGCTTGTTGCACATTGTAATAAGTGTCCGGGTTGCTCGCCGGGTTCAGAAAAAGGATGATGCGATCACGCATATAATCCTTCAAAGTCAGCCAGAAAAGGGGACTGACGATAACACCGCCCAGTCCTAAGATGCTCAAGTGTAGCAAGCGCGCACCAGCCATCAGCACCATGAAGAGCCATATGAGGCCGATCGTGATGGCGGTGCTCAGGTTAGGTTGGAGATAGATCAGCCCCATTGGCACCAGGACGTATGCCAGCGAGATGAGCAGGTTGCGCATCCGATCCATCTGTCCATCCCGGTCCGCCAGCAGTTTGGCTAGCCCGATGATCACCACCACCTTGGCCAACTCAGAGGGTTGAATAGCATTGGCGCCGATCCAACGTTGCACACCCTGAGTGACCTCTCCCAGCGCCAGCAGGACTAGGAGGGATCCCATAATCAAGATGTACAATGCGCGGTGTAGGCTCTCATAGAACCGATAGTCCAACGCAGCCACGAGCATCAACAGGACCAAACCGGAGACAGCGTTGATCGCATGACGTTGCCAAAGATGGCGCAGGTCCTCAGTGGCTTGGGTTGCGCTGCCGATCATCGCCGTGCCATAGACGAGCAGCAGCAACACGGTGCACAACAAAACGAGGTCGAAATCGCGCCACGTGCGCCGGGAGAATAAACCCATTTTATCGTTTCGGTCGTGCGCTCAGGATGGGAATGTCCGCCGTCAGGCGACACTGCCGGCCGTTTTGGGTCAGATTGACCTGCATGCCTTCGACATCGATCTCAACGTACTTTGAGATGGCGTTGATCAACTCGTCCTTGAGCAACTGCATCTTTTGCGGAGAGAGATCAACCCGGTCGTGGACCA
>JANXAX010000031.1:0-8740 GCA_025062175.1 Anaerolineae bacterium
GCCGGGGCAGCTGCCTTTGCGCCCATGCTCGCCGGGATGCCTTCCTCCGCTTTCGCCCAGCGCAAGAAGCGCAAGGTGATCTTTGTCACCCACGACCTCAATCCCTTCTTCGTCCCCGCGATCGTCGGACTCAAAGATTTCGGCTCACTAGCTGGCTGGGATACCGAGTTTATCGGGCCTCCTGTGCACGACACGCAAAAGACGGTCGAGCTGCAATACAATGCCATCGCTGCCAAGCCGGATGCGGTTGGTTTCACCGCCGTGGACAGCGAGGCGTTCATCGACCCGATCAAAGCGGCCCAGGAAGCCGGCATTTTTGTCGTGCTGTACAACACCCGCGCTCCGGGTGTGAAAGAGGCCACGGGTTGTGCCTACGTCGGCCAAGACTTCATTGTGGCAGGCAACGTTGCTGGTTATGAGATCTGCAAGTACATCACCAAGAAAACCGGCCGCAAAGAAGGTAAAATTATCATGCCCATTATTGCGCCTGGCCACTTCGCCCTCGAGACGCGCAATTTAGGTGGCACTCAGGGGGTTGAACGCTACAATAAGGAATTCGGCACCAACTTCACCACAGAACCGCTGGCCGTCACCACCAACGAGGCAGAGGCAGTGGCCAAGTTCGAAGCCAAGTGGGCAGCCGAGGGCGATCAGATCGTTGGCTGGCTGGCTTCCGATTTCACTCACGGTTTCGTCGGACATATGGCCATCGACAAGGGCTTGGTGGGCAAGTTCGCCGTGGGCGGTTATGACCTGGTGGACCATGTGCTCGAAGGGATCAAGAACGGTTCGGTGGACTTCACCATCGGCCAGAATCCATACGCACAAGGCTTCCTGACCTCGGCGCTCATCTATCAGGGCCTCGAAGTCGGTTATCCCGCCAGCGACATCGACACGGGTGCCGAGCTGGTCGACGCCACCAACATCGACAAAGTGATGGCCCGCGAGCAGCTCTGGAAAGAGAAGGCCAAGGAATTCGGTCTCGGCTAAAAAGCGATTTTCCGTGAATAACCCCCTTCCCCTGGAAACGGAAAGGGGAAGGGGGTTCTAATTTGCCGTAATCAAAGGGTGCGACAGAAGTGGTGAGGTGCACGGTATTATGGAGCAATCAGCAGTTCCTACCGGAACGAGCCCGACAACCGCTGAGGCGACTGGCGAGCGTCTCATTCCTCTGGTAGAGCTGCGCGGCATCAGCAAGTCGTTCGGTCACGTGCAGGCGTTGCAGCGGGTGGACTTCTGCGTCTTTCCGGGCGAGGTGGTGGGGCTGGTCGGGGACAACGGCGCCGGCAAGTCTACCCTGATCAAGATCATCTCCGGAGCATACCAGCCGGACAGCGGTGTGATCTTGATAGATGGCAAGCCGGTTACATTTCATAGTCCGCGCGATGCGATGATGATGGGCATCGCGACCGTCTACCAGAACCTAGCCCTG
Source organism: Anaerolineae bacterium (assembly GCA_025062175.1). GTDB lineage: Bacteria > Chloroflexota > Anaerolineae > 4572-78 > NAK82 > NAK82. The sequence continues at coordinate 1,433 of JANXAX010000031.1, forward strand.
GTCGATCAGCGCGACGTCGCGGCCAACATCTTCCTGGGTCGCGAACCAACTAAGGGGATCGTCATCGATCGACGTCGCATGGTCGAAGAATCGGTCCAGGTATTGCAACAGTTGCGCAGTGACATCCCTTCCGTCGAGGTGCCGGTCGGTCTCCTGTCGGGTGGGCAACGTCAGGCGGTGGCCATTGCGCGCGCGGTACATCAGGCCGCGGCACGGCTGGTCATCATGGATGAGCCCGTGGCCGCGTTGGGCATCGAAGAATCGCGCAAAGTCTTGCGTCTTATCAAGCAGCTGAAAGCACAAGGGCGGGCCGTGATCGTCATCAGTCACAACTTGGAGCACGTGTTCTCTGTGGCAGACCGCATCGTGGTGCTGCGCCGTGGAAGATTAGCAGGTGTACGGCGTCGCGAAGACACCAATGCGGCTGAGATCGTCCGGCTCATCGTAGGCGCGGAACATCTCTAGATCTGTCTGATGGAGAAGGAGCGCTGATACAGGGCTTATGGAACAAGAGCTGCAGTCGCAAAACTTTCCGCAAGAGGTTTCCAGATGTGGTACGAATAGCGTGGACGCTGTTCTCGATGAGCTGGAGAGCGCAGGAGCTCCGGAGCTATTGACTCGTGCCGGACCGGGAGGTCTGCGGGGTTCGTTGCAGGCCTTGCTGCGGATGCGCGAGTTCAGCGTGTTGAGCGCCACCATTCTTTTGTTCATCGCCCTTTCTCTGGCGACTCCTCTCTTTCCTCAGTTGGACAACATTCTGCTAGTGGCGCGCCAGATCTCCATATTGGCCATCATCGCCACCGGGGTGACTTTCCTCTTCATCTCCGGGGAGATTGACCTGTCTATCGGCTCGATTTACGGATTTCTCGGCATTGTGCTGGCCTCGCTCATCGCCAAGTTTGGATTTAACCCTTGGTTCGCCTTGCTTGTGGTCATCGTTTTAGGGGCGGCCATTGGCTTCGTCAACGGCACAGTGACCACCCGCGTCGGCATTCCGTCGTTTATCGTGACGCTCGGCATGTTGAGCATCTTGCGCGGCGGCGCGCTGCTCGCCAGCGGCGGCTGGCCGGTGATGATCAAGCTGCCCCGCGACGACCCTTTCTTGAACATCACCTCGGGTCATGTGGCCGGGCTGGTGCCGACCCAGGTGTTCTGGATGATCGGCATCATGGTGATCGGCGGTTTTGTCCTGAGCAAGACACGCTTTGGCTCGCACGTATATGCCACCGGAGGTAATCAGGAAGCTGCCATCCTGGCCGGTATCAACACCAAATGGGTCAAGACGATCAATTTCATGATCACCGGCGCGCTGTGTGGGGTTGCCGCTGCCTTGCTCCTGGGGCAGCACCGCAACGCATTCCCCTTGACCGGCACCGGCTATGAGCTAGATATCATCGCTGCAGTGGTGATCGGGGGCACGCCGCTCTTCGGCGGCGCGGGCAGTATCCTGGGCACTTTCCTTGGCGCCGCTGTGTTGGGCATGATCACCAACGGCCTGGTGCTTCTCGGCGCCAGCGCCTACTTCGAGCCAGTGGCAAAAGGTTCCATCATCGTGGCGGCTATCTTGGTGGACACCTTGATCCGCAAGCGGCGCGTATGACGAACCTCATCTATCCCGAAGATCGTGTCCTGGTCGGGGTGGTTCCTCACAAGCGTGACTGGAAGATCGTCCAGACCGAGCGCTGGTATCGAGTGCCAGTCAAACATGCGCCCCCTGGCACGCCCGATTTTGACTGGCTGGCGTTCTATTTCACCCGAGCCTTCGGGGAGGATCGCTGGGCGATCCACTATTATTGTGCGGTCTTGGGCCACGAGCTGGCCACCCGCCGCGACCTGATCCCCACCGAACCGGATCATCCCCGTGCGTGCGATTGGTATTACAAGCTCCAGCTGGGACCGTTGCAACACAAGATACCTCCCATCGTCAGTCCGCGCTGGCACCGCATCACGTTTATCGTCACCACCGGCGACCGCTTTATGCACGCCACCGAGATCACTGACCTGTTTGATCCTGCCAGTCCCTGGGGAAGGCGGTTCGTCACGTTGAAGGAAATATAGCCCTTGTCGCGGAACCCGCGGCAGCACCCTTCTAAGGAAATTGCAGCCACGCCATGTGCACGGGCAATCGGTTCCACGACCGCTCCCTGACGGTCGCAGCTCAGATACGGAGTCGTGGTGCGAATGATAGATCGCAACGCGAGTGGTTCGGCAAGAGCAGGGCGCGTAGGACAATATCGCTCTGAGCCTCTGGGCTGCCTCAGCCGATGCGCAACACCTTCGCGCCGCGCACCCCTTTTGTTTTGAGCTCCACCAGCGCCCGATTGGCCTCGGCAAAGGGATACTCCTGCACCGCCGGTTTGAGTCCTATCTCTGCCGCCAGATTGAGGAATTCGCGCACATCGCGGCGCGTCACGTTGGCGACGCTCTTGAGCTCCTTTTCCATCCACAAGTGGGTGGGATAGTCCAGATGCAGCCAGGAGTCTTTGTCGCTATCTTCCTTGCGGATGGCGTTGATCACCAGGCGACCGCCTGGCGCCAAGTTTTTGAGCGCCTCAACAACCGGCCGCCACACAGGTGTCGTGTCGATGATAGCATGTAACGGCACCGGGGAGACATCGCCGACGTCACCCGCCCAGACGGCACCCAGTTCGAGGGCGAAAGCGCGCTCGTTTTGCGCCCGGGCGAACACGTAAATAGGTGTGTTGGGATAGACGTGGCGTGCCATCTTGAGCACCTGGTGCCCTGAGGCACCGAACCCGACCAGTCCCAGGTTTTGGCCATCCTGCAAGTTGCACAGACGCAGGGAACGATAACCGATCGCGCCAGCACATAGCAGGGGTGCCGCCTCCACGTCCGAAAATACCTCCGGAATGGGATGGACGAATGCCTCGGGCGCTACCATATACTCAGCATATCCGCCGTTCACGTCTCGGCCAGTCGCCTTGAACTCGGGGCATAGATTCTCGTTGCCACTGCGGCAGAAGGTGCAATGCCCGCAAGCGGAGTAGATCCACGCTACCCCGACGCGCGCCCCCTCGGAGAATAAACGGGTGTCCGGACCTCGCGCCACGATCTGTCCGACCACCTGATGGCCCGGCACCACCGGCAGATGCGGCGGAGGGGTGCGGCCTTCGATCTCGTCCAATTCGGTGTGACACACCCCGCATGTCAGGACGCGAAGCAAAACCTCACCCGCACCTGGCGTGGGCATGGCAAGATCGACCATACGCAGTGGACTGCTTCCCTCGCCCACCTTGGAAATTTGTTCCAGAACCCAAGCTTTCATCTGACATCCTCTTTATCAGGTCAAAAAATGTCATCCATCGATCAGTGCACGTGTGATGAACAAAACGTTCGCTGGGCGCTCTGCCAACCGGCGCATGAAATAAGGATACCATTGCGTTCCATACGGCACGTAAACCCGCACGCGATATCCATCCCGGGCGAGACGACGTTGCCAGTCCCGTCGCACCCCGTATAACATCTGAAACTCGAATTGATTCTTGGCGATGTTGCGCCGGATCGCTTCGCGTTCGGCCAACAGGATGAGGTTGTGATCGTGCGTCGCCAGGGCAGGATAGAAGCCGTTTTGCAGCGCTTGTTCGCTCAGCATCATCAGCATTAAACATGCATAGCTGGCGTCCACATCCTCTTTGCGACGCCATGCAATAGTGGACGGTTCGTCGTAGGCGCCTTTGCAGAGACGCACGCTGCCGCCGCGCATGATCAGGCGCTTCAGGTCCTCCTGAGTGCGGTAGAGATATGCCTGCAGGGCCACGCGCACATTTCGATAATCATCCAACAGCCGGTGGACGATGTTCAGCGTGGCCTGGGTGTAGGCCGAACCCTCCATATCCACCTCGACCGTGAGGTCAAATTGCCACGCCGTGCGCACGATGGTACGGAGCTGGCTATAGCAGAAATCCTCGCCCAGATCAAGCCCCAGATGAGTCGGTTTGACCGAGATCGAGGATTGCAACGTTTCTTGGGCGATGCGCTGGACGAGTCGCTGATATTCTTCGGCAGCACACCGAACATCCTGCGGACTGACCACATTCTCGCCTAACTGGTTCAACGTTGCCTGAATCCCGCTCTGATTGAGTCCTTTGACCACGGCAATGGCCTCGTCCAGCGTCTCGCCGGCGATAAAACGTCGTGCCAGCTTGCGCACGGGGCCATAGTGCGTCATCAGCCGTCGTGCGCGAGTGCTCTGGGACAATGCGATGAGGACAGGCCGCATCGGGTTCATGAGGTTCCCCGCACGATGGAGGTCACCGCTTCTCCGGAGATCAAGAAGACGGGGTCGGCGATCATCTTCAGCCACTCCTGTAGCTTCGCCTGGTACTCGGGATCATAAGAAGAAGGCGCGCAGCGTTTCCATGTCAGGAAAGTAAGCCTCGGTCATATAGCGATAGGGTGGTCGCGGTTGTTGCCAGGTTTCTCGGACAATGTAAAAATCGGCCTTGAGAAGACCTGGGATCGCCAGGTTCTCCTGTTGGTGTTCCGTGGTGCGCCAGCGCAGAAAGGCTTCTTGGTCGGCACCCGGAGGCAGGTTGTACAACACGGTGAGCTTGACCATAGTTATCAAACTCCTCTTTGTCCTTGCGCGCTGCTGTCAGGGAAGCAATACCCCGGTTTTTGCCCGTCTATGCCTTTACCACCAATTGTCGATCGAGGCCCGTCAGGGTATGGGCACCCGAAGCGGTGACCACCACGATGTCCTCGATGCGGATGCCGAATTGTCCGGGAAAGTACACGCCTGGCTCAATGCTGAAAACCATTCCCTCCTCCAACGGTTGCTCATTGCCGGCCATAATCCAAGGAGGTTCGTGCACGCTCAGCCCCAGGCCGTGGCCAGTGCGGTGGATGAACTGTTCAGCGTAGCCGGCCGCCTCGAGCACGGCGCGCGCCGCTCGGTCGATGGATGCGGCTGTCACACCAGGTTTGACCGCGGCCCGCGCCGCTTCGTTCGCCCGCAACACAGCTTCATAAGCACGCAGGAAAGCCGGCGGTGGCTCGCCAATGTGGACCACTCGGGTGATGTCTGACTTGTAATGGTCAAGCGAAGCACCGATGTCGATGATGACCGCATCGCCGCGTTGTAACACGCGCTGACCGCTGCGATGATGGGGAAAGGCACTGTTGGGTCCAGAGGCAACTAAAGTGAAACACACGTAGTCCGCGCCGTCCAGGCGGAAGGCTTGTTCTGCCGCCCACGCCACCTGAGCCTCGGTGACGCCGGGTTGACATGCTTCGATGGCCGCCTGCATTGCACGGTCAGCCTGAGCCGCTGCGGCTTGCAATCGTGCGATCTCAGCCGGCGATTTGCATAGCCGCAGCGGAGCGCCTAACGCAGCCAGGGGGATGACCTCCGGACCGCCGGTTGCTTCCATCAGGTGGAGCAGGAAATCCGCCCGCATCTCATCGTCCACCGCCAATCGGCGCAACTGAGCAACCGCCAGGGATGACAAGGCTGCCCGCAACGCTGTGTGCGGTCCTTCCGCGTCAGCCCAAGTGTAGAGCGGCAACGCGGTGTGGGTTTGCCACTCGGCCGCGTTGAGCGCTGGGACAACCATCGCCACTTGATGCGCTGTGATCAACAAGAGGCAGAGGCGCTCATCCGGATAGGAGGCATAGCCTGCCAGGTAATACATCATATCGCCTGGAGCGACGGCTGTGATGTCCACGTTGGAATTGGCCATCGCCGCGCGCAGAATGCTGAGGCGTTGTTCAATTTCAGTCGGTCCAATCGAGCGCACACCAGAATCCCTCCCGCGTTGAGCAGGCATTTGGCCTGGGTGACTCATTTTCTCAGGTTTCACCACACCCCCGTTCAAGCAACGTGGATGCTATGGAGCAAGTCATCGCAGAGTGTGACACCATATATCGTGCGCGTCTGTTCGACGGTCCGGAAGCCATTGCATAGGTCTTCATAAACTTTGAGCAGGCTCCCGTCGCCGCGGGTCTCCATAGCCACCCCCGATGCCGGTCACCGGGCACACGACGCCTTGCTTCAGAGGATAACGCGCCAGCTTGCCCTTCCACAGGCCAGACGCTCGCGCTCCGGCGCGGGATTACCGCCACCTCATTGGGCGAACCCGGATGACCGCCGGCAGCGCCTCAGGGGACATATTTGCGTCGACCGAGCGTGATGGTGGGTGATACGCTCGGACAGAGCGCATGATAATCCTGCACTAGCCCCAATCCACCGCGATACGTCCCAGCGCCGGCCGGTTGAACGCGGCAGAGGCAGAGGCGTTCTGGTCCGGGATGAGAAAAGAAGTTTCGGAACTCACGACCTTGGCCGGGCCGATCTTGTCGCCTGTAGCGGGATCAACACCCGTATCCAGCTTACCTTCAGCCATCAGCTTGAAAATTTCTTCCAGCTTGGCCTTGGCCGCGTCTGGGATCGCTTTCTCCGCATCATGGAAGGGGGTCAGACCGATGCCGTTCGATGCTGCGTCGAAGACCACGGTGCCGCCCTTGAACGTGCCTGTCGCGGCAGCCTTGACAGCGTTATACACGGCCACGTCCACCCGCTTGCCTGCACAGCTGAGCAGCTTGTCGGCGCCCTTCTCCTTGCCGCCCTTGAACGTGGTATAGTACTCATCCTGGTCAACGCCGATCACCCAAACCCCTTGTTGGGCAGCGCCCAAGATAGCACCCGAGCCGGTGGGGCCTCCGGCACCGAAGATGACATCTGCCCCTTCGGCAATCTGGCTCTCCGCGGCCGCCTTGCCCCGCGCCGGGTCGGTGAAGCTGTCAATGTAAACGCCGATGACTTTGCAATCTGGGCAAACATAGGCGACGCCGTTCTCATAACCGTTGCGGAACTTTTTGACCGCTGGGATTGCCATGCCAGCCACGATCCCCACCACCTTGCTCTTGGTCATCTGTCCCGCCAGCGCGCCAGCCAGGAAACCCGACTGATCCTCGCGGAACACTAGGCCCTGGACGTTGGGAATAACCGGATCGTAGGCATAGTCGACGATGGCGAATTTTACATTCGGGTACGCCTCTGCCATCTTCTTTGTGGTCTCTCCCATCATGAAGCCAACGGTCACGATCATCCCATAGCCTTCATCGATGAACTGCTTCACGTTTTTCTCGTAATCGGTGGGCTGCATGGTCTCGATGAAGGCGCTCTCGAGCCCGAACTCTTTGGCGGCCCTCATAAAGCCTTCATAGGCGTACTGGTTGAACGTGCCGTCGTTCACCTTGCCTACGTCCGTCACCAAGCCGATCTTCAGCTTACCCTCTGCCGGCTTGGCCACCTCTTCAGTAGGGGTGGGCGACTCAGCAGGTATC
>JANXAX010000031.1:8750-14015 GCA_025062175.1 Anaerolineae bacterium
GGTGTGGCCGCTTCAGTGGGCTTGGGCGTTGCCGTAGGAGCCTCCGTTGGTTTAGGTGCCTCGGTCGGCGTTGATGTCGCCGGCGCGCATTGGGCCATCAACATGGAGAACACCAACAAAGCAGCGATGAAAAAGTGCCCGCGCATACTTCTCCTCCTGTATCAGGTGAAATGGGTACATCGCACATAGGGCATAAAGGGGGCAGACAGCAAAGATTGAATCGTCGGACCTCACCTCCTTTCCGTGAGCGTGGGCACGGCGAACCCAGCTGGACTGCGCTTAGCGGTCATTCAACAAGACGCGCCCGACCTCTTTGAGGATCGACACAGCACCTAACCACTATATCGAAATACCAGTGCTTTGTCAATCTGTCGTAAACCTCGACCCTACCTACATCGCAGAGGGCATTCAGGGCCTGCAGCAAGGGATGTCAACTTGCCTTTCCAGTTCAGTACGGCCAGGACAGCCGGTGGAAGAGACACCCACTCCGCAAAGATGCCGACAGAAGGATGAAGATATCTGCCGATTGGGCTGGGAAGCGGAGCTGAAGGTGGTGTCCGCCGGGTCGCGGCGCGAAAAACGCATCCGCGCCATGGCTGACCTGCGGCTACGAGATAGGACGCTCTGAAGCCACATACTGGCCCTTTCGTCCCATCATTCCCTAACTTGCCTCAAAGATGTGGATAAAGTCACGGCATCAACGCATTGACTCATCGCACTGGTTGAATTATTCTACCTTTGTAAAGAAGGCAACTGACTATACGATCGGGGGATACCGCGCTCTGATGAGTTCCCGAACGGATGAGGTGCTCCAACAAGTGTTTAGCACGACAGGATTTGCCAACTCCGGAGCGGCGTACCATGCGCTGGAACGCATGCTCCGGATGTGCCAAGACCGTGAATTGGCGTCGCACGCGCTCTTTCATCTGAGCAACGCCCTTCCCCTCTCCGCGGATCCTGACCGAGCGTTGATCAATCTAGAACGTTTCGTTGCAGCAACGACTGAACAGCGCGTGCTCTGGGAAGCGTTGGCCGCTTCACCGCGTCCGATGGAAATGCTGACCACTTTGTTCGCAGGCAGCCAGTTCCTCACCGAGATTCTGCTGCGTCATCCGGAATATTTCTGGCAGCTTATGGAACTTCGCTATCTGGCGCGTCCTAAGAACCGGGAGCAAATGGAGCACGAAATACGCAGTCTCCTAGACACGCAATCCTCCAGCGAGGCCAAGTGGAGTGTGCTGCGCCGCTATCAGCGACGTGAGCTGCTGCGCATTGGCGCGAGCGACTTGTGTGCCCTCCTGGATCTGCCTTCCATCACCGGTCAGCTGTCCTGTCTTGCCGATTCCTTGATTCGCATTGGTCTGGAGCTGGCTGCTGAGCAAACAGGTGTCTCGCCGGACGGTTTTGCCGTGATCGGTCTGGGCAAGTTGGGTGGAGAAGAGCTCAATTACAGCTCGGACATCGATCTGCTTTTTGTGGCCAGTGGAGACCCTTTCTCCTACCGTCAGTTGGGCGCATGCTTGATCGACGTCCTGTCGCGTGTGACCGCAGATGGGTTTCTCTATCGCGTGGATATGCGTCTCCGCCCCTGGGGTCGAGCAGGGCCGTTGGTTTCTTCGTTGCGCGGATATGAGGAGTATATGCAACACCATGCCCAGGTCTGGGAGAAACAAGCGCTGCTGAAGGCCCGCTTTGTGGCAGGTGATGAGAAGGTCGGTGCGGCATTTCTGGGCCAGGCTGAGAAAATTTTGCTCGAGCTCGGGAGCTGTGACCCATGCGTCGACATCCATACCATGAAGCAGCGCATCGAAGCATTCCTACGCTCCCAAAATCGCGAATGGGGTGAGGTGAAGCTGGGGGTTGGTTCGATCCGCGATGTTGAGTTTGTGACTCAATACCTCCAGCTGATCCACGGCCCGAGGCATCCGCATCTCTATTGTGCCAATACTTTAGAGGCATTGCATCGTCTCGCGCTCGCAGAGCTGCTCTCCGCTGAAGACTACTGCACGCTCGGAGAGGGATATACCTTTTTGCGCACAGTCGAACACTATCTCCAGATCTTGGAGTACCATCAGACCTCTACATTGCCTCGCGATATGAAGGCACTGCACCAGCTTGCCAGACGAATGGGCTTTACCGGAGAACATGCGAATGGGCAGCTGTTGCTCCGTTATGAGCAACATAGCACCGCCATCCGACGTGTTTACCAGCGTTTTTTGGAAGGAGCACATATGACCACATCTCAATCACCCTGTATGCTCGGGTCGACAGACGACGTAGCCCGTCATGTGGCGCGCATGGACGCTTCGTATACCAGCATTTTCAGTCCAGCGGAAATCGCATGCCACGCCGCTCTGGCGGAGCTGCTGAGTGATGACAACTTGGTTGAGATTGATGCCCAGCCTCTCGATCAGGGACGCTGGCGTGTCACGATCGTGGCATATGATTACCCCGGTGAGCTATCGCTTATCTGTGGTCTCCTCTTCGTCTATGGGTTCAGCATTGTAGATGGCTATGTTTTCACCTACGAATCGCTCTCAGATGAGCGCCTGACAGAGGAAAAAAACCCCTCTAAACAACGGTTAGGGGGCTCTAAGAAAATAGTGGACGTATTCACTGTAGAACCGGTCCGCGGTGGCAGCGAGCCCGAGCTGTGGCGGCACTACCGGGATGACCTGGCTGCTTTATTGCGCATGATGCAGGCAGGTGAACGTCGTAAAGCGCGGGGTGAGCTGGCGAAGCGTGTCGCAGCGGTGATGCGCGACGCAGACACAACGGTTCCAACGTTATATCCGGTGGACATTGAAATTGACAACGAAAGCTCGTCGCGCTATACCGTCCTCACTATCGAGACACCTGATACACCGGGATTCCTCTACGAGTTTTCGAATGCATTGGCACTCAACCGCATTTACATCGCCCGGGTAGTCGTCTCTTCGGTCGGCAATCGTGTGCGCGATATACTATACGTGACCGATGAGCATGGGCAGAAAATCACCTTGCCCGAGAGACAGCGTGAGCTGCGCGCGGCCACTGTGCTGATCAAACACTTCACTCACCTGCTGCCGCGGTCGCCCGACCCGGAGACGGCTCTGCTGCACTTTCGGGAGTTCCTCGCCCAACTATTTATGCGCCCCGATTGGCCGGACGAGCTGGCTTCGCTGGAACGCCATGATGTTCTGGACGCGCTAGCGCGGCTGTTAGGAGTGAGCGAGTTCTTGTGGGACGATTTCCTGCGGATGCAGCACGCCAATTTGTTCCCGGTGGTGCGCGACGTGGATGCTCTAGCGACAGCGCGTTCGCGCGAACAACTGCGCGCAATGCTTCACCGTGAACTCGAAGCTGCCCCAGATTATGCCGCGCGTCGCGAGGCGCTCAACGCTTTCAAAGATCGTGAAATGTTTCGCGTCGATATGCGCCATATCTTGGGACATATCACCGAGTTTGGGCAGTTCTCCTCGGAACTGAGCGATTTGGCCGAAGTGGTGGTCGAAGCGGGTGTCCAACTGTGCGAGAATGAGCTCCGTGCCCGTTATGGGGTGCCACTCTGCGTAAATGGGCAGCCGGCCCAGCTGTGTGTCTGTGCTTTGGGCAAGCTGGGAGGGCGAGAACTAGGCTTTGCCTCGGATATCGAGCTGATGTTCATCTTCAAGGGCAGCGGTCAGACATCCGGGCCGCAATCCATCAGCACGGCGGAATACTACGAACGATTGGTGCAGCTCTTTATCACTACGATTCGAGCGCGTCGCGAGGGCACATTCCACATCGACCTGCAGCTGCGGCCATACGGCAAACATGGAAGTATGGCGGTCCCTCTGGAAGCGTTTCGACGCTATTTTGCACCCGATGGAGAAGCATGGGCCTATGAACGGCAGGCATTGGTGAAGTTGCGTCCGCTTTTCGGTGATGCGGCCCTGGCCCAAGAGATCCTGGCGTTGCGCGATGCCTATGTCTACCACGGTGGACCGTTCGACGTGATGGCCATGCGCGCGATGCGCGAACGGCAAATACGCCATCTGGTGGCAGGGGGCACGCTGAACGCAAAATTCAGCCCAGGCGGATTAGTCGACTTGGAATATCTGGTGCAAGCGTTGCAAATCAACCATGGCGCCCATAATCCCGCCTTGCGTGAAACCAACACCGGTCGTGCCCTCAACGCACTAGCTGAGGCAGGCATCCTTTCCATGGAACAATATATGTGTCTGCGCGAGGCGCTGATCTTTCTGCGACGGCTCATCAACGCGTTGCGCGTGGTGCGTGGCAACGCCCGTGACCTCACCGTACCACCAGCCGATAGCGAAGAGTTTGCCTTCCTAGCACGGCGCTTAGGTTATGGAAATGACTTGGCACGGCTACATCGGGATTTATTACACCACACCACCAACGTCCAGGCTCTGATGCGCCAGATATTGGGCTAGGCGCTGCGTGGTCATATCGGGTGTGAGTACAACACGGTGGCCAGACATTCACAAGACCTTGGACTTCTTGCAACGCATCGGCCATGTGTCATGTGGTTTTTTATAGATTTGACTTGACTCACGCTTCTCAATATATTAGCGCCCATAATCAGTGCGCGGTAGGCATTGGCGCGTACCCCAGGCACACGGCGGGTTTTTCTCCGCAAGGATCTCCTCAAGGGTGAGTAGTTACATAGGTATTTCGAGATCCGCGTTTGCGTATTTGCTCTGGAAGAAAGACAGTGCGCAGACCAGAGGCAGGGATTTTTAGCAGCAGAGGAGAGAACCCACGATGATCCAATGGCCCAAGTCGAACGATGTGTTAGGCACTACCAATCGCGGTGATGCCACTGAATCGGGTCTCTGCACATTGTGCCGCTCAGACTGCAAAGGCCGGTGTGAGACGTGGCTGGCGAGTTTGCGCGGGCGCAATTTGCTCTACCCACGGAGCTTCGGACACGTCACAGCAGGCAGCCGCAATCTCACTCACGTCGGGGTCAATTACAACGCCCTGCGCATCCAGGGTTATCCCTATGGGGCAGTGGGATTGCCACCTGGGCTGTCGAACTCGCCAGAGGACTGTATCTTTCCCAACGTCCGACTGGAGACGGAATTCGGGCAGCGAGTGAAGACAAAGTGTCGCATTCCGTTGATGACCGGAGCGTTGGGTTCCACTTTTGTGGCAGCGAAGTATTGGGATCCGTTGGCCATCGGGGCAGCATTGGTGGGCATCCCAATTGTCGTGGGGGAAAATGTGGTGGGAGTTGACCCACAGGCTGAGATCAAGAATGGCCGCGTAGTCCGCGCA
>JANXAX010000320.1 GCA_025062175.1 Anaerolineae bacterium
CAAACTGGCGTCCGGCGCGCGCGGCGCCGATGCGCAGATGTTCCATGGCAGAATCGTTATATTCGGGTGGAACGCAGTAGTTGAGCAGCACGCCGTCGGCGATCTCGCCAGCCAGTTCCATCATTTTCATCCCTGTGGCACCGATCACAAGGGGTACATTGCGTGGCTCCCGCCGCCCGTGCACCACATCTAGCTCGATGCCGGTCACGTGGACAAACTCGCCGTGGAAGGTGACGTTCTCCATGCGCAGCAGCCGGCGCACCACCTCGATTGTCTCGCGCATGGCCACCAGGGGTTTTTTGCGCTCGATGCCCACGTTCTTCGCCAGTGGATCCCACCACGCACCAATGCCACAGATGATGCGGTTGGGCGCCAGATCGTCCAGCGTCAACAGCGTGGCGGCCAGAAGACCCACATTGCGCGTCCAGTTGTTGATCACGCCCGACGCCACCTTGATGCGTTCCGTCACTGCAGCATAAGCGGCCATCGGGACGATAGCATCCCGCACCAGCCGGCTTTCCGCCTGCCAGACCGCCTCGAAGCCATGCTTTTCGGCGAACTGCGCGAGCTTCATCCCCTCGCGGATGGGATGAGCATCCTGCAGATAAAGGGCGACGCGTTGCCCAGCCATCTCGTTCCTCCTCCACGGATCAAGTGGGCGCTTGCGTTTCAAAGCTGCCTGGCCATCTGGATGGCTAGCTCGTTATGGCGTGCTATGACGCGTTCCAGGTCGAAATCGGGGATCTCTCCGTTCTCGACGACGACGCGTCCGTTGATCACCACTAGGTCCACATTAGGGGGCGTACAGAGGATCAAGCTGCCGACCGGATCGTGGCATGCAGCGCCGGCAAATGAGAGGCGATTGAGGTTGATGCCGATGAAATCGGCCGCCTTGCCCGGCGCTAGCACGCCGATGTCGTCGCGCCCGAGGACGCGTGCGCCCCCTCGCGTGGCCATCTCCAGCGCCTCGTCCACGGTGAGTGCATCGGCGCCCTTGGTGACGCGTTGCAACAGGAGCGCCATGCGTGCTTCGGCCAACATATGGGATGAATCGTTGGAAGCGCTGCCGTCCACTGCCAAGCTCACCTTGACGCCGGCATCCAGCATCTCGCGAATGGGGGCGATGCCGGAGCCCAAACGCATATTCGAGCTGGGACAGTGCGCCACGCCGGTGCCCGTTTCGGCCAGCAGGCGAATTTCCTCCGCATTGAGATGAACGGCATGCGCATACCAGACATCCGCTCCCACCCAGTCGAGGCGTCGCATATATTCCACCGGACGACAACCGAATTTCTCCAGGCAGTACCGCTCCTCGTCCTGGGTTTCCGCCACGTGGGTATGCAACATGAGGCAATGGGCACGTGCCCAAGCCGCTGTATGGCGCATCGTCTCGGCAGTGACTGAAAAAGGCGAACAAGGCGCCACCACAACGCGTAACATCGAATAGGGGTTGGGGTCGTGAAACATCGTGACCAGGCGCTCACAGTCAGCCAGGATTTGCTCTTCCGTCTCGACAATTTCATCAGGCGGCAAGCCCCCATGCGAGCGGCCCAACGACATGCCGCCCCGACAAGGATGAAAGCGCACCCCGAGCTCCTGGGCAGCGCGGATCTCATGCTCATGGGCGACATCGTTCGGCACCAGATATAGGTGGTCGCTCACTGTCGTGCAACCGGAGAGGAGCAACTCGGCCAATCCCACAAGGGCGCTGTAGTAAACCGCCTCGGCGGTCAAGCGCGCCCAGATGGGGTATAAATGGGTCAGCCAATCGAACAGCTTGGCGTTCTGCACCGCCGGCAGCGCACGGGTGAGCGTCTGATAGAGGTGGTGGTGCGTGTTGATCAAGCCCGGCAACACCACCATATCCGTGGCGTCCAGGATGCGATCCGCCTGCTGGGGGAGCTCTGTCGTAGGACCGAGTGCCTCGATCACGTTGTCGCGAACGAATATGCCGCCGTCGGGGATCTTGCGGCGGGTATCGTCCATGGTCACCAACAGTCGGGCATGTCTGAGTAAGAGTGTATGCATCGCGGTGGTCACTCACACAGATGCACTCACATGAGTACAAAGCACACTGGACAGCAGTTGGCGCGGATTATAACACATATGGACCAGGTGGGCTAGCGGAATGCATTCCAATTTGGGAGTGAATTGAAGTGGCGGTGCGAGAATCCGTGAACGTTTTCTCAGCCGTGACCGTCGGAAAGGGTTCGATCAGCACCGCTTGTGTATGCGCGCAGCTCGGTCTCTTCACAAAAACACCTGGGCCAGTGGAGCCTTAGATGTGATTCTTCAGCCACTTGTGCTGCACGCTAATTTATGGTAAAATACTTTACGTAAAGATCATCGGTGAAGCTTTGTCCAACAGGAGAACGGACCATGAGCACACAGCCAAGTGATCTGCGATTCGACAGCACTGCCCAGAGTGGCGAAGCGTCACGCAATTCCCTCCGCGCGCCCCTGATAGCCGGCATCCTCGGATGGATCGTGGGGATTCTCATCGGTTGGCTGGCAATCGGTTGGTGGCTTTGGCCGGTGGAATACGTCGGAGAGGCATACACCTACGAACTGAGCTTATCCGACAAAGTGCACTACGTGGCGGCGCTGACCGATTCCTACATCTTGCGTCGTCAGATCGACCTGGTACGCCGCCGACTTCTTGACTGGCCACTTGAGGACAAGGTGATGGTGTTCGCCGAGCTGTACGCGCAGTACGAACGCCAGGGCATGGCGGTGGAAGCACGGCAAGTCGTGGAACTGGTAGGGCAGCTCAAACAAGTGGAAGGCTGGGATGCCAGTCTCGTCAATACGGCACTCAGCAAGCTGATAGCGCGCTATCTTGAAAGAGGTGACCGAGAAAACGCCCAGTTGATCAGCTTGTTCGGCGGTGAGATCGGACTGATCCCCGTCTCACCGGGTGAAGAGGTCATTCCGACCACCCCGGCGCAGGTGGGGGTGAGTGCGGCTGGCGCGATCGCGTGGCCCATCATTTTGCTCGTGGCATTTTTTGTGATTGTCCTCGTCGCGTTGGTGGTATGGAGGCTGAAGATCCGCCGTGCCAGCGCTGTGTCCGGCCTGACGCGGGGCGCTGCAGAGCTGCCTCGCATCGTGCCGCCTGAACCCGGGGCGTTACTTTCTGCATACAGTGTTTACGAGCTGGGCATGGACAATTTCGACGAATCCTTTTCGATCGACGACCAGGGGGAGTTCATGGGCGAATGTGGCGTGGGCATCTCCGAGACGATAGGACAGGAGCGGCCGCGCAAAGTGACCGCCCTTGAGATATGGTTGTTCGACAAAGGCGACATTCGCACGATCACCAAAGTTCTAGCGAGTGAATATGCCTACTATGACGATATCCTCCGCAATCGGCTGTCAGCACGCGGTGAGACGTTTCTCGCCCGGCCTGGCACGACACTTTTATTGGAGACCGCTACACTCGCCCTGAAAGCCACCATTCTAGAGGTGAAGTATGGGGACAGTCCAGACACGCCGCCTCGCAGCTTTTT
>JANXAX010000321.1 GCA_025062175.1 Anaerolineae bacterium
TGCCCAGCGGGATGACCTTCGGATCCACGGCGATGACCCCAAAACCCGCTTTGAGACCGGTGCGCGTGATCCCGTAATGGGGGTGGTCCTTCGGCTTGCCCGAGCTGGCCGGATTGTAGGAAGTGGCCAACGCGCGGATGTGCCTCCAATACTCAATTGGGCCATCCGGGGTGGCGAGCTGGCGCACCAGGATGCGAGTGCCGTAGGCGACGACCCGCTTGGTGGGCACGCTGGCCACCCATTCGCGCTCCAGAACCTCTGACACCGCGACTCCATTTTCGTAGACCGCGCGATAGCGGCGCATCGTCACCCCTTCGCTGCCCGGCTGGATGAGCCGCTGGGTGTCGAGCACCATCTCGGGATCCGCTCGCCATTCTGTCTCATAGGGGATGATTTCTTGTTCAAAGCGCAGGCGTTCCTCGCGTCGCACTATCTGGACGGTGAGACGGCTCTGAAGCGGGGTGTCGAGCGGTGGCAGTGTGTAATCGTCGCCTACCAGCACAATGCCTTGCTCTGCCAGCAGCTCCCCCACAGAACGGCTATGTGTGTGCACAGGGAGCCGGCGGCCGTCCACCTCGATGGTGATGGGGAGCGCACGGCGGATGAAAACGTGTAACCCGGAAGACACCGGGGCATCGAGAGCAGGCATGACCATGTCCCCCGGACCAAGCACGACGCCCGCGGCGCGCAAAGCCGTTCCTACATGGCTCTGCACCGTATACAGCGTAACTGCAGTCTCCTGGTCATGCACAGTGATCGGCACGCCGCGATGCACCACGATGTGCAAGGGGGATGGACGCGTGACCACCACTTTGTGTGGCCATGCCGCATCCGCCTTGATGTGAATCGAGTGACGCGCTTCTGCCGTTTCGCTGGACATCGCCCGTGGCTGCCTGTCCACTTGTACGAAATCTTTCGTGTTCCAGCGCACCCCTGCCGCAGCCAGAATCTGATCGACGCGCTGCTGACGGGTGAACGTCTGGATGGTACGGCCATCCACCTCGATCGTAACCGGCCACGCGAGAGCGACGTGCACGGTCTCCCCACCTCGCAGCGGCGTGTCGGGCGGTGGCGTGACCGCGTCCTGGGGCTGGATTGTAATCCCCGCCTCGCGCAGCATATCCTGGATGTTCGTCTGGTGGGTATAATGGAGCCACATATTCCCGTCCACTATCAAGGTCACCGGGATGGCAGCCTTGATATAACCGAACCATAGCAGGGCGATCAGCGCTCCCCACCACAAAGGTGTTATCGAGGGTAACGCAAAGCGAGGAAAGGCTCCCAGGGAACGTCCTGGATGCTCTTGTTGCATGCCGCGCTGGCTTGGCGGAACGTCGCGCGTCATCTTTTCCAACCCAACAAAAATTGGTCGTGCACCCTCTGTCGAACTGCACTTGCCTGCTTACCGACACGTGACAGCTCCGGCCAGGCTGCCCTGCGTCACCCGAGAGGGACTGCTTATGGCTGCTTCCTTCCGGACCTGACCAGGTTCACAGGCTCCCGCCGCGCAGGACCCAACCTTCAACGCTGCCCCGTGCCGGCAGTTTAGACAGCCGCAAGCCCTCGAGAGGGAATTCGACCCCGCTATGGCGGACTGCGGGTACAGGGCGCCGCCACTGCCCCATCTAGCACGACCAGGCGGAGAGGGCGGGATTTGAACCCGCGAGGCTGTTACGCCTACACGATTTCCAATCGTGCGCACTCGACCAGACTATGCGACCTCTCCATATTCAATTCACATGGTCAGCTTTTGACCCTGGCCTGCTCCTAGCTCATCTCAGCGTCTGATGAATAGGAGCAGGCGGGAAGGGTGGGATTCGAACCCACGGCGGAGACTAAGCCCCGCAGCGGTTTTCGAGACCGCCCCAATCGTCCACTCTGGCACCTTCCCACCCACTATTATAACACATTCCATAGAGAAAGACAAAGGACAGCGACCGAGGTCACACCTGGCAGATATGATGCCAGGCATCTCGTTGCGAGGACGCTACTTGCATGCATTGCAGCTGTTGATCCGTGCCGCGATCGTGAGGGAGCAGTGTGATCTCCCACCACGAAGGGTGAAGGCACCCTCTCGCCCGCAGCGTGTATGGGCAAATGGTGATTCGCCCATACAGGAGGCTAGGGATAAGGACACTCCCCCTTCCCGCAGTGTCGAGCGAGAGGCTGGGGGTGCGACCACACCCCCTCGCCCCCAGCGTCGGGAGCGAAGCCGGGGGTGCGGGCCTACTCCCCTCTCCCGCAGCGCCGGGAGAGGGGTTGGGGGTGCGGGCCTACTCCCCTCGCCCGCCGCGCCGCGAGAGCGGCCGAGGGTGCGGGCGCTCCCCTCTCCCGCAGCGTCGGGAGAGGGGTTGGGGGTGCGGGCACACACTCCCCTCTCCCGCAGCGTCGGGAGAGGGGGTGGGGGTGAGGGCGTACTCCCCCCTCCTCGCCCGCTCAGGCCTGCGCCGCAGCCGCCTCCGCCGCCTTGGCACGCTTGCGATACGCCTGAATCCAGCGCATGCCATAGTCGTCCCGCCCCATGCACAAATCCGCCGCCAGGATGGCAATCGCCACCTCCGGCACCAGCGGATTGGTGATCGGACAGGTCATCCCCGCGTGGATCGCCATCGCAATAAACGTGGCATTGATGTAACGCCGGTCGGGCATGCCGAACGAGATGTTGCTCGCCCCCATGCTGACGTTGACACCAAATTCCCGCACGATCAACTCGGTGGTGCGCAGCGCAATCCAGCCCGCCTTGCTGTCGGCGCCCATGGTCAGCGCCAGCGGGTCGATGATCACGTTCGCCGGGTCGATGCCCAACTTAGCGGCGCGCTCGATGATCTTGCCCGCCACCGCCAGGCGCTTCTCCGGCGTGTCGGGGATGCCGTTGTCGTCCATACACAGCCCGATCACCGCCGCGCCGTACTCCTCGACCAGCGGCAACACGGCGTTGAGCGAGCGCTCCTCGCCATTGACCGAGTTGACCAAGGCCTTGCCGCGATAGGCTTTCAGCGCCGCCTCCAGCGCCTGGGGGTTGGCGGTGTCGATGCACAGCGGCACGTCGGTCACCTCCATCACCGCGCGCATCACTTGCTGCAACAGGGCGGGTTCGTCGGCGCCGGGCACGCCGGCGTTGATGTCCAGGATGGCCGCGCCCGCCTCCACCTGAGCGATGGCGTCCTGGCGCACGACGTCGAAGTTGCCCGCGCGCAGCGCCTCCAACACCACCTTGCGCCCGGTGGGGTTGATGCGTTCGCCGATGATGACCGTCGGCCCGTCGCGGCTGATCTCCACGATTTGGGTGGCAGATGAGACGATCGTTTTGAGATTCGTGGCCATAATTCTTTTTCCTCTCTGATTGACGCGTAATGATGTCGCCGCTATGATGTCCCAAAGAACACCGGTGACGGCCGGCGCGCTATAGGGACGCTGGGCGCCCGCAGCGCGACCCCGCTCCCACCTTCACCTTCCCCATCCACGGGGAGGGGGATACCCCCTCGCCCGCCGCGCCGCG
>JANXAX010000322.1 GCA_025062175.1 Anaerolineae bacterium
TTGCGCCAAGAAAACCGCAAGGAGCTCATCCGCTTTGTGAAATTTGCCACGGTAGGGAGCATCGGTGCGGTGGTCGACTTCAGTGTGCTGAATGTAGCATACAAAGTCGCGGGTCTCCCACTGATTGTGTCGAACACTCTGTCCGTCAGCTTGGCAGTGCTCAGCAATTTCACCTGGAATCGCCTGTGGACCTTTCCCGAATCGCGCGCCCGTCCGATTCGTTCCCAGCTTCCCCAGTTCGCTTTGGTCAACCTGGTCGGGCTGGCAATCAACAACCTGATTGTGGTGGGCTTGCATGCCCTGTTCGATCCCTATATCCCTGATCCATGGAATTACAATCTGGCCAAGGCAATTGCGATCGTCATCGTGCTCTTCTGGAACTTCGGGGTCAACCGCGTGTGGACGTATCGGGGGCTATGAGATTGTCCACCCACTTCTGAGAGGTATCCAGGCGAAGAGTACACGCGCTCGCGATGCATATCATGATCGACTACACGCCGGCTGTGCACCAGCGCGCCGGGATCGGTCGGTATACGCGTGGGCTGGTGAATGGCCTGATGCAGCTCGATCCCCCGCACCGTTTCACCCTGTTCGTGCTGGGCCGTTCCGGAGCATACTACATTCCAGATCACTTGCCTGCTAACTTTGCCCTGCGCTTTGTGCCGCTCTCTGACCGCTGGGCAACTGTGCTCTGGCATCGCATGAACCTGCCCCTGCCGGTCGAGTTATTAGCCGGACGCGCCGACCTGTTCCACGGTCCCAGCTTCACCCTGCCGCCCGCCTGGATGCCATGTGTTCTGACAGTACATGATTTGAGTTTCCTGCGTTATCCCCACGGTGCCCATCCTCCTTTGTTGCGCTGGCTGGGCAAGGCGGTGCCGCGCAGCATCAAACGTGCTCGCCACATCCTGGCGGACAGCACGAACACGCGTCAGGACCTGATCGAGTTGCTGCATGTGCCGCCGGAGCGCATCACCGTCGTCGGCGCTGGGATCGAAGCCCACTTCCGACGCGTGGAAGATCGCGCGCACCTGGAGGCAGTGCGTCAGCGTTATCAGCTGCCGGAACGTTTCATCCTCGGTGTGAGCACGCTGGAGCCGCGCAAGAACTTTACTGGCCTTATCGCCGCCTTCAACATCGTGGCAGCCCGACCTGCGCATGCAACGCTACATTTGGTCATCGCGGGAGGCAAGGGCTGGAACTACGAGCCGATCTTCGCTGCCGCCCAGGCTTCCCCCTTCCGCGAGCGCATCCACTTTGCGGGTTTTGTAGAGGATGCCGACCTGCCGGCGCTGTATAGTCTGGCGCAAGTCTTCGTCTTCCCCAGCCACTACGAAGGGTTCGGTATCCCTGTGCTGGAAGCCATGGCATGCGGCACACCCGTGGTATGCGCGAACAACTCCTCCTTGCCGGAGGTCGCCGGGGATGCTGCCCTGATGGTCGACAGCGCTAATCCTGGCGAGATCGCCGAGGCGACTGTACGCGTGCTGGAGGATGCGGTGTTGCGTCAGCAGCTCGTCCGGCGCGGTTATGCCCAGGCGGCTCACTTCACCTGGCAGGCCGCTGCCCGCCGGCTGTTGGAGGTCTATGAAATGTTGCGCGGCAGTTAGAGTTGCGGAATTACGCAGCGACGCGCATAATCACCGGACGAGGGTGAGAAAATGAACGCTTACGAGCAAGTCCGCGCGATTCTGGCTGAGATCGACCACGTCCTAGCTCGGGTTGATGAGGCACAAGTCACCCGGTTATGTGAGGCGATTCAGAACGCACGCTACATCTTTATCCACGGTCTGGGCCGTGAAGGCCTCGTGATCCGGGCGTTTGCTATGCGTCTGATGCACCTGGGATTAAAGGTGGCAGTAGTGGGCGACGTGACGACGCCACCGATTGGACCGGGTGACCTGTTTCTGGCCTCCTGTGGACCCGGGCACCTGGCCACTGTTCAGGCACTCGTAGAGATTGCCCGTCGGGCGGGCGGCCAGGTGATAGTGATCACTGCCCAACCGGAGTCGCCCGTGGCAAAGGAGGCGGACATAGTGCTCTATATACCCGCCCAGACAATGGCGGAAAAGGAGATGAGCAGCTCCACTCAAGTGATGGGCTCCGCTTTTGAGCAGGCGATGTGGATTCTGTTGGACGCGTTGGTGCCCCGCCTGCAGACCGTATTGGGTCAAAGTGCCGAGGATCTCCGCCGACGACATACCAATCTGGAGTGAGGACGATGCAAGCTGTTGTCTTTACCGCACCCGAAACCGCCCGTATTGAGCAGGTGCCCGACCCGATATGTCGGCCCGATGAAGTGATCGTGCAGGTAGCCCGTACCGGGATCTGCGGCACTGACGTGCACATCTACCACAATGAGTATATGTCCGAATTCCCGCTCATCCCCGGTCACGAGTTCGGCGGGACGATTGTCGAGGTCGGCAAGGACGTGACGGACTTCAAAGTAGGCGACCGTGTGGCGCCAGATCCCAACCTGTACTGCGGCCGTTGCTACTTCTGCCGGAATGAACAGGCAAACCACTGCTTGAATTGGCAAGGGGTCGGCATTACACGGCCAGGCAGCTTTGCCGAGTACGTCGCCGTGCCAGCGCGTGCGTGTTACCGGTTGCCCGACGCGATCGACGACGCCCAAGCGGCTTTCGTGGAACCGCTGGCGTGCGTCGTCCATGCCCTCAAGCGCTTGCGGGTGTGGCCCGGAGATGAGGTGCTGATCTTCGGCGCCGGCCCAATGGGGTTGATCCTGGTGCAGGCGCTGCGTCACAGCGGGGCTTCGCAAGTGGTTGTGGTGGAGAAACAATCGGATCGTCTGGCGTTGGCGCAGCAGATGGGAGCTACAGCGGTAGTGCCTGCCGGACCGGAGCAGACAGAGGCATTACGCGAACTCGCGCCTTATGGCTTTGCCCTGGTAGTCGACGCCACGGGTGTGCCAGCCGTCATCGAACAGGCATTCACTTACCTGAAGCCACGTGGCCAATACCTACAGTTTGGAGTGGCGCCCAACCATGCCACAATCAAATTGAAACCCTATGATGTCTTCCGCTATGACTGGACCATCATCGGCAGCTTCGCGCTGTGCTACACGTTCCAACCGGCGATCGCCTGGCTGGCTAACAAGCTCATCGACGTCACTCCTCTCATCAGCCATACTGTGCCATTGCGCGAATTCGCCCATGTGTTCGAGTTGTTCCAGGCTGGCAAAACTCTGAAAGTGCAGCTACAACCCGGCGCCTAAGAGACTCTGTGGCTAGCAGACAAACAAAAAGGCCCCTCTAGAGAGGAGCCTTTGCATTATGACAAGTTCTATGCGTCGTTACCAACAGCAGTATCCCCCATCGATGATTAAATCGCTGCCGGTCATGAAATCGGAAGCCTCTGAAGCCAGGTAAACTACGGCGCCCTGGAGGTCAGACACCAATCCCATACGGCCCAGCGGTGTGAG
>JANXAX010000323.1 GCA_025062175.1 Anaerolineae bacterium
TCTACCTGACTAAGTCGTTCGAGTGCGTACCGGGTCAATTCCATTTCATGGCGGCGCACGTTCTCCATTCCTAGACGGCTCAAGTAGTCCACCGCAACCCCCAATCCGATCGCCTCTGCGATCGCCGGTGTGCCGGCTTCGAATTTATACGGCAGTTCGTTCCATTCAGCTCTTTCCCAGGTGACGCGACGGATCATCTCGCCCCCGGTCAGGAAAGGGGGCATCTCCTCCAAGAGATGGCGCTTGCCATATAGGAAGCCGCTGCCGGTAGGCCCCAACATTTTGTGACCCGAGGCGGCCAAGAAGTCCACGTCTAAGGATTGCACATCGGTGGGCAAATGTGGCACACCTTGCGCACCATCTAACAAAACCAGCGCACCGACCGCATGGGCACGCGTCACAAACTCCTGGACGGGGACAATCGTGCCCAACACATTGGACATCTGCGTGATCGCCACCAGCTTCACATGCCCATCGAGCAAAGCCTCGTAAGCGGCCATATCACAACAGAAATGCTCGTTGAGCGGGATATAGGCCAGACGCGCTCCTGTTTCAGCGGCCAGCTGCTGCCACGGCACTAGATTGGCGTGATGTTCCATCTCCGTGACCAGGATTGTGTCACGCGCGGTGATGTTGCGACGCCCCCAAGCGTATGCGACCAGGTTGATCGCCTCCGTTGCGTTGCGCGTGAAAATGATTTCACGCCAGCTGCGCGCATTGATAAAACGCGCTACCTTGCGCCGCGCCGCTTCATAGGCCTCTGTAGCCTTTTCGCTGAGCTGGTAGATGCCCCGGTGCACATTGGCATGATAGGAACGATAATACTCATCCATCGCCTGGATCACCGCCAACGGTTTCTGGGAGCTGGCAGCGCTGTCCAGGTAAACCAAAGGCTTCCCGTTGACCGACTGATGCAGTATCGGGAAATCCCGGCGAATTGTCTGACTATCGAACATATGAAGCCCCTATTTCCATCATAAGCGCTCATCCACATTCCGTAAAATGAGCTCAGACGAAGCCGCTCAGACCTCGTTGTTTACGAAGCTCATCCCTCCAACCGTGCCATTACCGCCTCCGTCAGCCTGCGACGGATGTGCTCGTGTTCGATCCTCTCCAGCACGCTTGCGAAGAACCCCTCGGTCACTAAACGCACTGCGAGCGCGCGGGGGATGCCGCGGCTCTGCAGATAGAAGATATGTTCTTCATCGAGATGGCCCACCGTAGCGCCGTGAGAAGCGCGCACATCGTTGGCATCGATGATAAGGCTAGGGATCGAATCGATTCGGGCATGCTCACTCAGGATCAAATTGTCGTTCTTCAAATAGGAATTGGTTTGCTGGCCATTGCGATCGATGCGGATGAGCCCGCGAAAGACAGCACGTCCACGCTCCTGCGCTGCCCCCTTGATAAGCAGATCGGCACGGGTATGACGTGCCATATGGTGCACAGCTAAATCCAAATCCATATGTTGGCGGCCGCGCACAAAGTAGACCCCATGAACTTGACACGAAGCACCATCCTCCGTCAAAGTGCTGTCCACGAAAGTCTTACTTAGGTGACTGCCTAAGTATCCGAGATGCCACACCATGTGGCTCTGGGCACTTTGCACGGCGCGACGGAAGTTACAAGTGAACACATGCTCTTCCCAACGCTGTAATTCGCCATAGGTGATCGAGGCTCCCTCGCCTACGATGATTTCACTGACCCCTGTCGAAAAAGCGTGGCCAGCGCGATCCAACGACACGAGATCTTCCAGAACTGTTGCCGACGCGTCGGCCTCGACAATGATTAACACGCGCGGGAAGAGCGCTATATGATCGCCTTGCAACCCGATGACGATTTCAAAGGGTGTCTCGATTTTCACACCGCGCGGGATGTAAAGAAATGCTCCGCCGCTCCAGAGTGCACCGTTTAAGGCAGCAAATTTTCCCTCACCGGGAGTGACGTTCTGCATCACATAGCGTCGTACCAGGTCGGGGTGTTGGCGTACTGCCAAGGTGAGATCCATGAAGGAAACCCCTTGGGCCGCCATCTCCGGTCGGAGTTCGTGCCACACTACGCCACCGTTCAACAATACAAGACGTCCTGCAACCGATTCGCCCGAACGCAACAGGCCACGCAGCACCTCAGGGAGATGTTCTGGAGAGGCACCGCGTTCTCCATAGGTGCCTTCAGGCAATCTGAGCATGTCCCACTTGACGGCATGCAGATTGGTGCGGCGCCAACGTTCATCTTGGGCAGTGGGCATGGGCATCTCCTCGAAGAGAGACCAGGCAATCTGCCGTTTCTCGCGCATCCAATCCGGCTCTGCCAGCGCCTCCGAAAGCTGGGCTACTATTGCGCGTGAGAATATCCCTGCTGAGAGGGCAACATTACGGGTGCCGGAATGCTGATCGCTCATAGTTTTCTTCTCGATCATCCCACCGAGCCTTCCATTTCCAGGTCGATGAGGCGGTTCATCTCCAGCGCATATTCCATCGGCAACTCCTTGACCACCGGTTCGATGAAGCCGGAGACAATCAAGGTGGCAGCGCGATGCTCATCGATACCGCGGCTCTGCAAGTAGAACAGTTGCTCCTCCGAGACCTTGGAAACCGTCGCTTCGTGCCCGATAGCGACGCGGCTTTCTTCGATTTCGATCGTGGGCACCGTGTCCGACGCGGACAGTTCGTCCAGAATCAGCGCATCGCATACCACGTTCGATTTGCTTCCCGAAGCACCAGCCACCACCTTCAACAGGCCACGATATACAGTACGTCCCCCACTTTTACTGATGCTCTTGCTGGTCACCACTGAGCTGGTGTGAGGGGCTGCGTGAATGATTTTGGCCCCAGTATCTTGTACCTGCCCCTTGCCCGCAAAGGCAATGGAGAGGATCTCGCCATGTGCACCTGGACCCATTAACCAAATAGCTGGGTATTTCATCGTGACCTTGGAACCTAGATTACAGTCCACCCACTCCACAGTGGCGTCCTGGTGGGCAACAGCGCGCTTAGTGACCAGGTTGTAGACGTTGCGGCTCCAGTTCTGGATCGTGGTATAACGTACCCGTGCGCCGCGTTTGGCGATGATCTCCACCACCGCGCTGTGCAAGCTATCGCTGGAATAGATGGGCGCCGTGCATCCCTCCACGTAATGAACATAGCTCTCTTCATCGGCGATGATCAAGGTGCGCTCGAACTGTCCCATATCACGCGCATTGATGCGAAAGTACGCCTGGAGTGGCAGATCCACGTGCACCCCCGGCGGAACGTAGATGAAGCTACCTCCCGACCACACAGCACTGTTGAGCGCGGCAAACTTGTTGTCCTCGGGAGGAATCACCATGCCAAAATATTCCCGCACCAAATCTGGGTACTGGCGCAGTCCAGAATCCATATCCAGAAAGATGACCCCATTTTCGGCAAGGTTTTTCTGGATGTT
>JANXAX010000324.1 GCA_025062175.1 Anaerolineae bacterium
TGACCCGCGAATTTGAAACGCATCTGCGCCGTGCGACCGAGTTGCCGCGTCGCCAGGCCGGGCTTATACTGAGGACACACTTGGTGCCCAACGTGGGGGTGCTGTGGACTATTCCATCCGCCCGGCCACATCCGCCGACGTGCCAGCCATCGGTCAGGTGGCACGTGAGACCTGGCGTGTCACCTATGCGCAGACCATCGCACCGCACAATCAACAGCGCGTGTTAGAGCGTGCCTACACCGACGCGGCCCTGGCCGCCGCCCTGGGGGCGCCGCACAGCTGGTTCTTCGTCGCGGTGGACGGGCAGCAGGTGCTCGGTTTTGCCCAGTTCCTGCGTCGCGGCGATGGCCAGGGAGAGCTGGCGCGCATCTACGTCCTGCCGGCGTACCAGCGCCAGGGCATCGGGCGTGCTTTGCTGCAAGCGGGGGTAAATGCGATGGCGCGGGAGGGCATCCACCGCTGCTATGTCTCGGTCGAGGTGGACAATGCGCCGGCGATCGCTTTTTATCAACACTTTGGCTTCCGCTACCACCGCGTCTACGCCAGCTTTGTGGGGGATCAGCTGGTGCAGCTGCTCGAGCTCAAGACCGCGTTGCGCGCGCTGCGCCACGCCCTCGAGACACGCTGAGGGAGAAGGTTTTTCGCCCCAGGGTGTTCGGAGCGGGTCAAGTGCCCCGTGCTGTTCCCACCCCACTCACCCCGCCTGGGGGTTATAGACCACTGTTTCCACCCGCGCTCGATGTGGAGCACTTCTGCACGCTTTCAAGACCTTGACGCAAGCACCAAGCGGTAATATGATTAGAGTA
This sequence comes from Anaerolineae bacterium, assembly GCA_025062175.1. GTDB lineage: Bacteria > Chloroflexota > Anaerolineae > 4572-78 > NAK82 > NAK82. Next base: position 807 of record JANXAX010000324.1, read on the forward strand.
GATGAAGCACGATGAGGGGGTGAACACAGTCACGATTCCCGATCCAAGACATCATGTGCACAAACTGCCCACGGGACACCCGGCAGCAGCGCCCCGCGAGCGCGGCTTCCTGGTGGGCGTTGAATTGAAGCGCTTTCGTCCTTCCGCTCCGGCCCAAGACGGGGGCATGCCCCGTTTTGCCATCGAAGACTCCCTGGAAGAGCTGGCCGCCCTGGCGCGAACGGCGGGCATCGAGGTGGTCGGCGGCACCTATCAACGTCTGGAGCGCATCAACCCGGCGACGTACATCGGCAAGGGCAAGCTAGAGGAACTCCAAAGCTTCCGCGACGAGCTGGCAGTGGACCTCTTCATTTTCGATGATGAGCTTTCGCCGGCGCAGATGCGGGAATTGGAGCGCGCGCTGGAGCGCAAGGTGATCGACCGCACCGCGCTCATCTTGGACGTCTTCGCCCAACATGCGCACACGCGCGAAGGTCAGCTGCAGGTCGAGTTGGCGCAGTACGAATATCGCCTGCCGCGTCTGACCCGTCTATGGACGCACTTGGCGCGCCAGGCGGGTGGGCGTGCGGGCGGCGCCACCGGCGGCGTAGGTCTGCGCGGGCCAGGCGAGACACAGTTGGAAAGCGACCGGCGTTTGATCCGACGGCATATCGCGCGCCTCAAGGCAGAGCTGGAGCTGGTGCGGGAGCATCGCGCGCGCTACCGGCGCAAACGCCGCCGCGCGGCGATCCCCACCGTCGCGATCGTCGGCTACACCAACGCGGGCAAGAGCACCCTGCTCAACGCGCTCAGCCAGGCAGATGTGCTCGTGGCGGACATGTTGTTTGCCACGCTAGATCCCACCACGCGACGGGTGAAGTTGCCAGGCGGCCGGGAAGTGCTCTTCACCGACACGGTGGGCTTCATCCAGAAGCTGCCCACTACGCTGGTCGCCGCCTTCCGCGCCACCTTGGAGGAGATCAGCGAGGCGGACTTGATCCTCCACGTGATCGACATCACCCACCGTAATGCCATGCAGCAAGCGGCCACCGTGGCCACGGTGCTTGAGGAGATCGGCGCCACCCATGCGCCGCTGATCAGCGCGCTGAACAAGATCGACCGACTGGCCGATCCATCTCTCCTAAACACCTTGCTGGCCGAGTTTCCTAACAGCATCCCCATCTCGGCGGCCACCGGGCAGGGCCTCGACCTGCTCTTGGCGCGCATCGAAGAAGTGCTGAACGCCGACCTGGTGCCGCTGCGCGTGCGTCTCCCTTACCAGCAGGGTCAGTTGCTCGCGTTGCTGCACGCACATGGCCACATCCGGCGCGAGGAATATGGCCCTCAGGGCACCACGGTGGAGGGGTTCATCCCGGCACACCTCAGCGCCCAGTTCCGCCCGTTCGCCGTATAACCTTCATCCGGTGCGCGGGAACACTACCCTCGGGGCAATCACCGCCTCACCCAAGGTGTGCGTGATCTTTGCGCATCCCTGGACCACCGCACGCCGTTCCCGATGCTTTCCACATTGCAGATGGATAGGAGCGAAAGTCTGAAGTAGCCAGCGCTATCCGCGCTGCGAAGGCTATCTGAGCCGCGAGCGCCGGCGAGCGATTGGAGCTGCTCGGACAATCGATCGACAACTCGCCTCTACGCGCATGGCTTGTTCTCTTTCCCCAGGGACGAAATCCAATCGCTTGGATATTCGCCCCGATGTTACACCTGTTCTTTGACGCGCTCTCCCACCTCGCGCACAGTCAGCAAGCCGCCGAAGAGGCGATATTCATCCATACGGCAGGAGTTGATCAGCGTGCCGTTGTAGACCGTCATATCCGGGCAGCTGTCGCACATGTCAGCTACGCCGTTGGGCTGGATGTCGGGCGCCTGGATGATACCGATGCTCTGCACATACAAAGGTTCGAACAGGCGCAAGGGGTTGCGCAGCACATCGCCGATCCAGCGCCGCCAGGCCTGGCGCACATTCGGATCCCAAAAACCCATCAAGAAGATATAAGGCCCGATCCGCGAACAGGAGAGGTAGGCCAGATAAGTGCCCACGAAGAGGTGGTGGCCCACCTGGGCGACCTCCATGGTTTGCTTGCCCACCGAGCCAAAGATGCGCCGCCGCGACCCGATCAGGGCGCCTGCCAGCCATTTGAACGAGTCGTGGCGCACCGTACCACCCAGGTAGCAAGCCGCTTCATACTCCGGAAAATGATCCTTGATGATCTGGTATACCTCCGGTGAGGTGACGAACTTCTCGTCGAAGTGCTCGGTGGCATAGCTGAGCTTGCTCAGATCCACCTCGCGCTTCGCCGGGTCGTATGCCACCATCGAATCGGTGATTGCCGTGCGATAGGTGATGAAAACCAATCCGTTGACGCGGTCGATGTTCTTCTGCGCCCAGCCGACCACGTCCGGGATCTCATGGAAGGTGGAGGGATACACCGTGGAGTTGAAGACTACCAACATACCTCCCTCGGCGGCCACCAGGTCGGCGTAGTACTGGCGCAGGGCGTTCAAGTCTTTCTCACTCTTCCCTTCCCATCCGGGACGCCCTTGATGGCTGTCGATGTGAATCGTGAAGCCGGCCACCTTGGCCTTCTTCAACTCCTTGAGCATCTCGGGC
>JANXAX010000325.1 GCA_025062175.1 Anaerolineae bacterium
TCGGTCTTCTCAGCCAGGCCACCGTGCCCTTCATGCTGGTCGTGTTGGGACTGCAGCTGTCGCGCACATCGCTCACCGGGCATCTAACGCCCCTCGCTTTGGCGGTCTTTGTGCGCCTTGTCCTCGGCCCTTTAATTGCTATCGGCCTGGCCGCATTGTTAGGCCTCTCCGGCTTGGCACGCCAGGTAAGCATCCTGCAAGCCGCCATGCCCAGCGGGGTGATGGGCAGTGTGTTGGCCACACTGTTCGGCGGTGACGCCCGGTTTGTCGCGGCGGCTGTCCTGTTAAGCACCCTGGTCAGTATGGTGACCCTCACTGTACTGCTGGCCTACCTGATGTGATGTTTCGAGGCTGGTCAAGTTGTGGTATTCCCATGTCGGTGTTACCATAAGCAAAGTGGTCGCATAAGCGCACATATGTCGCGATGCCTTAGAAATCTGTTGCTCTATCCCGGTCTGGCGCCATGGGCTATGGTGCTGCTCTTCTCGGTGTTCATCTGGCTGCCGTTGTTGTCACCGGCCTACTTTTTCAATGCCCACGACGCGCCACACAGTATCTTCTTCCTGGTTGAGTTCGATCAAACACTCCGCGATGGCTATCTATGGCCGCGCTGGTCACCTGACTTCGCTTTCGGTTATGGTTATCCCCTTTTCAACCTCTACGCACCACTGGCTTTCTACGTAGCGGAACTTTTCCACTTGACAGGCCTGAGCTTCGTAGAGGCGGTCAAAACGGTGTATCTCCTCGCCACCATTATGGGTGGGATGGCGATGTACGGATTTTTGAACCAGTTGATGGGAACGTCAGCGGGGATTTTGGGGGCTGTTCTCTATATGTGGGCGCCCTTCCACCTTTTAGAAATCTATGTGCGCAGCGCATTTCCCGAATACGTTGCGCTAGCACTGCTCCCGCTGGTGGTGCGGGCGTTTACCAACCTGGTCAGCCAGCCGAATGGGGCACAGATGGCATGGGCCGGGCTCGCCTATGGCCTGCTGGCATTGACGCATCACACCTCTCTACTCACCCTTACCCCCTTCCTAGCCGGTTACATCCTTTTCCTTTCCATAATGCGTAGGTGGATGAAACGGAACACCCACAATGGGTTCGGATACCGATCTGCGATTCCTCTGTTTCTGCAGCCACTCGGCTATGCGCTGGCTGCGGCGCTGTTGGGACTTGGGCTGGCGGCCGTCTATGTGGTGCCTCTGATAGCGGAGCTCCATTACGTGAAAGTAGAACAGTGGACCGCCTATAGTTATGACTATCGCCAACATTTTGTCTATCCTGCGCAGCTATTGTCACCCGTGTGGGGATATGGTTACTCTGGCCCTGGCCTGCAGGATGGGATGTCGTTTCAGCTGGGCGTTGTATTGGTGGCGTTGGCGCTGGTGGGTGGCTGGCTGACGGTCGGTGACCTGATCCGCCGCTTCGGTCAGCGCGACGCGTCGGATCCTGAGAGGGTCGAGGATCACAGGGTGCCATGGGCGCGCGGCGTGGCACTCTTCATGCTGGTCGTGGCCGTGCCAATCGTCTGGTTGATGTCGCCTGCATCGGAGGCATTGTGGAAGGCGCTGCCGATCGCCAGTTTGGTACAATTTCCCTGGCGACTGCTGGGGTTGCTGATGTTTGCACTCTCCGTAGCGGCAGCGAGGGTGGGGGATGCCTTCATCGCCTCGCGCATGCAGCACCACAATACTTCTGGTACAGGAAAGATCCGGTCATCAGAGGGACATGCTCCTGCACCGGTGTCGCCCGCGATCTATCTCCTGGGCTGGGTGATTGTGCTGGCGTCTTTCGCCTATGCTCTGCCCCAATACACAGAGGTGGAGGACTGGCGTGAGACGCCTCAGGCGGTCGTGCGCTGGGATCGCTTCTCGCCCGCTGACCGCGTCGCTATGGTGGCGTACACTGAACAACAACCCACCAGCAGCCCTATGGAAGCGCAATATCTGGATGGTACACCCTTGCAGGTGGCCACTATCCTCCAAGGCGAAGGTGAAATTGAGACACTGCGTCACGGGGGAGCCTCGGACGAGGTGCGTGTGCGTGCCAAGACGCCGGTCACGGTGCAATTCTATACGTACGATTATCCGGGCTGGCAGGTGTGGTTGAATGGAGCGGTCATCCCTCATCGCCACGCACCACCGTATGGATTGATCACGGTGGATGTGCCGGCGGGAGAACATCACCTGGTCCTGCGGATGGGCAGCACCCCACCGCGCATCATCGGCGGGGTGATCAGCTGGCTTGCTGGCGGGTTGATCCTGGCATTCGGAGCGCGACCCGCGTTGCGTTCCATCATTTACCTGATAAGGCAACGAGGGAAATGCTTCCCCGTCTAAGCTTGTTCGATTTCGTACGAGCCATCGTGCGTATTTTGAGCGCCCGACCGCGCGTCCCTCCGGCGGTGCAGGGCAACCGGTTGCTCGAGACGATCCTCAGGCGTCGCAGTATTCGTAGCTTCAGTCGACGGGAGATCCCCGATGAAGTCTTCGCCGCCATCCTCGAAGCCGGACGGCTGGCCCCCTCCACGGTCAATCTACAAACCTGGGCATTTGCCGTTTTCACTGCCCAATCGTGGAAAGCGTTTTTCGGGCGTTCCATCCCCTTCAACGGGCAACGTGCCGTGATCGTGTTGGGCGACGCCCACTGGAACCGTACCATTGCCGAGATGTTTGCTGACAGCCCGCTCGTCTCCTATACTGTGGCCGTGATCAACGCTTCGTTGGCCGCAATGAGCATGAGCCTGGCTGCGGAAGCGTTGGGAGTTTCCTCCGTGATGTTATCGGAGACGGGACGCACTGGTTTCCTGGATGCCGGCTATTTGAAAGAGAAGTTGGCTTTGCCGGACGGCGTTTTTCCCCTGATGACCATCGTCTTCGGCTACGCCAGAGGGCCCTATCCGCCTATGCCGCCCAAGCTGCCGTTGGAGCAAATTTGCTTCACCGGCCTCTATCGCGGCGTAACTCCTGCCGTGGCCGAGGATTGGTTGAAACAGATGATCGCCGGCTACAAGGCTGCCTATCCCCTCTCCTCATTTGAGCGTCAGTTACAAATCTATCGGATGAAGATCGATCGAGCGGAGCGAGACCTCACCGCTATGGTGTTCCACCGCCGCTAACTCGTCACAGCAGCTCTTCTTCTGCCTTGGCAAGGGCATAATCCAGGATTTGCAAACCTTCCGTCATCTCAGCACGCGAGATGATAAGCGGAGGAGCGATGCGTATAACGCTTGTGCCACACCCCAATATCAACAACCCGTGTTCAAAGGCCAAGTGCACGGTACGGTCGCGCAGCTCTTTAGCCGGTTGGCGGGTTGCCCTATCCTTCACCAGCTCAATCCCGATCATCAAGCCCTTGCCACGCACATCGCCGATGCTGGGATGACGGACAGCCATCTCGCGA
>JANXAX010000326.1 GCA_025062175.1 Anaerolineae bacterium
TGAAGCCGACTCCGTCCGGCGCCAGCCGGAGAGCCCGCCAGGGCTTTCGCCCTGTGGCGTGGTGCCCTCACCCCCTCAATATACCATACACCCCAGGACACCCGCATAGGCATCCTGGGGTGCTGCGCGTGATCATCTGCGTGTCAGGCGATGGTCACTTCGGGGGAGAGGTAGACATCCTGAATCGCGTGCAACAGCTTCACGCCCTCTTCCATAGGTTTTTGGAAGGCTTTGCGGCCGGAGATGAGCCCCATGCCGCCGGCGCGCTTGTTGATCACCGCCGTGCGCACCGCTTGGGCCAGGTCGTCCTTGCCCGAGGCGCCGCCCGAGTTGATCAACCCGACGCGTCCCATATAGCAGTTTATCACCTGATAGCGCGTCCAGTCGATCGGATGATCTCCGGTCAGCTCGGTATACACGCGCGGGTCGGTCTTGCCGAACTTGATGGCATTGTATCCACCGTTATTCTCAGGCTGCTTCTGCTTGACGATGTCCGCCTCGATGGTGACCGCCAGATGGTTGGCCTGCCCGGTCAGGTCGGCTGCCGTCTCATAGTTGACTCCTTCTACTTTGAAGCCGGGGTTGCGTAGATAAGCCCATAGCACGGTCACCATACCCAGCTCGTGCGCATAGGCAAACGCCTCGCTGATCTCCCGGATCTGACGGCGCGATTCGGGCGATCCATAGTACACGGTCGCACCGACCGCGACCGCGCCCATGTCAAACGCCTGTTTCACATTGGCGAAGAGCGTTTGGTCGTAAATGTTGGGATAGGTGAGCAGCTCGTTGTGGTTGATTTTGACGATAAAGGGGATCTTGTGCGCGTACTTGCGCGACACCGCGCCCAACACACCCAGCGTGGAGGCGACGGCATTGCATTGTCCTTCGATCGCCAGCCTCACAATGTTTTCGGGGTCGAAATAAATCGGATTGGCGGCGAAGGATGCCCCTGCGGAATGCTCGATCCCCTGATCGACGGGCAGGATGGAGAGATAGCCGGTGCCGGCCAGACGACCCGTGTTGAAGATCAGCTGCATATTGCGCAGCACCGCAGTGGGACGGTCGCTCTGGGCCATCACCCGGTCGACGAAGTCGGGGCCGGGCAGATGGAGCATCTCCTTGGGTACTTTGGCCTTATAGGTCAAGAGACTTTCTGCCTCTGCGCCCAACAGATCAGCGATTGGGGTGCTCATAGTTCCTCCTGAAAAACTGGAATTTTTGAGTGACAGAAGTATCGCAAGTTTTATCCAAGCGGACGGCACTGTCGTGGGGTAGCGGAGAAGCACATCCCAGTGCGTTGCAATGCCCCTGGGGCGACTCGAACGCCCGCGCACGGCTCCGGAGGCCGCTGCTCTATCCTCTGAGCTACAGGGGCGCGCTCTCTATTACTGTAACACATCTGGACCTATTTGGCAATTATGCCAGGGTGCATTACAAAGTGCGGATGAAGGAGATGTCCCCGGACGGGCGTGGTGCGGATATGTCGTCCCCGTCTCGGGGCATTGCCTCCGTTCGCCCCCCCGACTGAGATGCACCCCCAATGGCATCCTTTGCCCCGCGTAACCCGGCGTGCTATACTGGCTCCTCAGGGAGGATGGTCACCTTGACGGTGGCGTAGAGACGTTTGTGGGCTTCTATTTTCCCCTTTTGCACCAACCTGAAGGTCACTCATACCCAGGAGAAAGCAAGGATGGGGATCAAAGTTGTCACCACCGAGGAGATGCGCCAGATCGAAAACACTGCCGACGCGAGCGGTGTGACGTTTGCGCAGATGATGGAAAACGCCGGCCGCAGCGTGGCGGAAGCGGTCGACGCGTGGATCGGGGCCAAGGATGCCCGCGTCTTGGTGCTGGTCGGCCCTGGCAATAACGGCGGCGACGGACTGGTCGCGGCGCGGTATCTGGCCGACATGGGCGCCGCCGTCCATTTGTACATCTGGAAACGCGAGATAAAGGAGGATAAAAACTGGGAGCTGGCGTGTGCGAAGAACTTGCCGGTCACCTGGCTCGCCGAGGACCGCGACCTGACCGCACTGCGCCAACTGGTCGTCCAGAGCGACATCATCGTCGACGCGCTGCTGGGCACCGGGAACGTACGCCCGATCAAGGGTGAGCTGGAGCTTCTCCTCCAGACGGTGCGTCACACTCTCGCGGAACGCCGGCGGCCGCGAGACGCGTCGTTATGTGCTCCGGCGGAGGGGAATCCGAAGGTTGCGATGCCCGTGGTGGTGGCGGTGGACGTCCCGACGGGTTTGAACAGCGACACTGGTGCGCTCGATCCCGTCGCGTTGCCGGCGGACCTGACGGTGACGATGGCGGCGGTCAAGCGCGGTCACATCCTCTCTCCAGGCGTGCGGGCGGTGGGCAAGCTGGTGGTCGCGGATATTGGCATCCCCGCGACGCTCAGCGATCACATCCGGATGGAGATGGCCACGCCGGCGATGGTGGCGGCCCTGCTGCCGGAACGCCCGGCCGATGCCCACAAGGGTACTTTCGGCAAAGCGCTGATCGTGGCCGGCTCGGTGAACTACACCGGAGCGCCCCAGCTGGCCGCGCACGCGGCGGTGCGCGCCGGCACAGGGTTGGTGACGCTGGCCCTGCCGCAAGCAATCCACCCGATCGTCGCCGCCCACCTGGTGGAAGCCACCTATCTGCTGCTCCCCCACGACATGGGCGTGCTCGCCCCGGATGCGGTGCGCGTGCTCGCCGAAAGAGTGGGTGACTACGATGCCGTCCTGATTGGCCCAGGCTTGACCCAGGAGAAGCCCGCCGCCGAGTTCCTGCAGGAGCTGCTCGGCGGCGCTCCGGCGACGGGCCGGCGCCGGGTTGGCTTCTTGCACCGCGAAGAACCCGAACCTGGCGAGGCGGGCATCACCTTGCCGCCCCTCGTGGTGGACGCAGACGGCCTCAACTTGCTGGCCAAGATCGAGCAGTGGTGGCGCCGCCTGCCGGCGTCGAGCATCCTCACCCCCCACCCCGGCGAGATGGCCCGTCTCATCGGCTGTGAGACGAAGGATGTAGTGGCGGACCGCATCGGATGTGCCGTCGAGATGGCCGCGCGCTGGGGACATGTGGTGCTCCTGAAGGGCGCCTACACCTTAGTGGCGGATCCGGAAGGCCGCGTCGTGGTCTTGCCGTTCGCCAACCCGGCGCTGGCGACGGCCGCGGCGACGTTCTGGCGGGCACGATCGTCGCCATGCGGGCGCAGGGACTGCCTCCCTTCGAGGCGGCAGTAGTGGGCGGATATCTCCACGGGTTGGCCGGCGAGCTCGCCCGCGAAAGGATGGACGAAGCCGGCGTCGGCGCAGGGGATCTGCCCGACTTGCTCCCTCTGGCGATCAAACGCCTGCGCGGATGGGAGGGAAAAGCGCAAAAAACGTCCCTTTGCCCTGTGGGTTTGCCCT
>JANXAX010000327.1 GCA_025062175.1 Anaerolineae bacterium
AGGGGTCGCACCAGTGACAGGTGCGACCCCGAACAGAGTGGGGGGATGGGGGTGGTACTGTGTCGGCCAGTTTCATCGTAGAACAGGGCTGTTAAGAGCGAATAAACGATTTGTTAAGAGTGTGTTATCAAGTGGTTGCCGGATGCCTATCGGAGCATTTGGGAGAAAATCGGATAAACCGGTCAATGCCCTTCCTTGACACATCCCCCAAACACGCGTATTCTTCTAATTGCTCATCTCGTCAGCAGCACTCCATCCCGGCTGCGTACATTCCAACCTTTGGGGGAAGGTTGATGGACATATTCGAGAAGACCAAGAGCTTCACACGTGCCAAGGAGGCGATGCGCGGTGGTTACTATCCTTATTTCCGTGCTCTGGACCATACCGAGGGCACCACGGTCACGGTCGACGGCAAGACGCTCATCATGGTCGGCTCCAACAACTATGTCGGGCTGACCACCCACCCGCGTGTGCGCCAGGCGGCCATCGAGGCAATCGAAAAGTACGGCACTGGCTGTACCGGCTCGCGTTTTCTGAACGGTACTCTCAAGCTGCATCAAGAGCTGGACCGCCGTCTGGCAGAATACCTTGGCAAGCCGGCTGCGCTGTGTTTTAGCACCGGCTATCAGACCAACCTGGGCACCATCTCCGCGCTGGTGGGCCGCCGTGACGTCGTCGTGATCGACAAAGAGGACCACGCTAGCATTGTGGACGGCTGCCGCTTCTCGATGGGCACGGTCAAGCGCTTCCGCCACAACGACATGGACCATCTCAAATACATTCTCGAGCAGGTCAAGGATGCCGACGGTATCCTGGTCATCGTCGACGGCGTCTATAGCATGGAGGGTGATATCGCGCCCCTGCCCCAGATCGTGGAATTGTGCAAGCGTTATGGTGCACGCCTGATGGTGGACGATGCCCACGCGTTGGGCGTCTTGGGCGGTGGCCATGGAACTGCGGCGCACTTCGGCTTGGTGGACGAAGTCGACCTCATCATGGGCACCTTCAGTAAGTCGTTCGCCTCCATCGGTGGGGTGATCGCCGGCGATGCGGATGTGATCCATTACATCCAGCACCACGCCCGGCCGATGATCTTCAGCGCCAGCATGGCGCCGCCCAACGTGGCAACCGTGCTGGCATGTCTGGACGTGCTGGAAAGCGAGCCCCACTGGATCGAGCGTCTGTGGGAAAACACGCGCTATATGCACGAGGGCTTCAAGCGCCTGGGGTTCAACATCGGCAACAGTCAGACGCCCATCATCCCGATCATCATCGGAGATGATTTCCGCACCGTGGGCCTGTGGATGGGGCTGTGGGAAGAGGGGGTGTACACCAACCCAGTGGTCGAGCCGGCAGTCGCGCCGGGCGGACAACGCCTGCGCACCAGCTACATGGCCACGCACACCCGTGAGCAGCTGGACAAGGTGCTTCACGCCTTCGAGGTGGTGGGCAAGCGCACTGGGATCATCCCGTAGGCGGCTGGTCGGCGCGGTTTGGATAGCGGCCGAACGTCCCGGCAGGGGACACGTCTTCCCCGTCCACCCCGGCTATCTATCCGTGCCATGGCCATCCGAAAACGATAATATCCACTTGTAGGGGCGTCCTTGGCTTGCATTGGTGTAGGAACACGGCATGTCGTGCTCCTACATCTAATAACCTATGTGAATGTCGCGTTTCCGTGGGGTATGCGTTCCATTCAGACAAACCCTGGAGATCACCACGGGGATGCCTTCCGTCCGCCTGGGCGGACAAAGTCAAGCCAGGCGGCATACGCGCAAGCAACTCGACCACGCTCAAACGGGTTACGGCACAAATATATGGCTGCCGCAGACGAAAGAGGCGCGTCCCTATATGGACCTTGATAGGGCGTTCTCCATTGTCTGCCGGCTCACCTCGTCTCCTTGTCCATCCCGTCGCGGGCGATGAGTGCCGCACCCAGCGCGCCGACGATTTGCGGCTCTGCAGGCACGATCAAGGTGTGGCCCAGCGCTTCCTCCAGGGCGCGCACCACACCCCGATTGTGTGCCACGCCGCCGGCGAACATCACTGGCGGCTCCACCCCGACGCGGGCTGCCATCGCCGCGACGCGTCGAGCGATGGAACGGCAGATGCCGGCGACGATCTCTTCTCGCGTCACCCCTTCCGCGACCAGAGTCACCACCTCGGATTCGGCGAACACAGTGCAAGTGCTGGAGATCTCAGCGGCGCGTCGAGCGCGCAATGCCCAGTCGCCCAACTCGGCGAGCTCCAACTGGAGGATGCGCGCAATGACCTCCAAGAAACGCCCCGTGCCGGCGGCACATTTGTCATTCATCGCAAAGTCCAAGGGCTTGCCTCCGGCGCCCACGGCCACCACTTTCGAATCCTGTCCCCCAATGTCGATCACGGTCTGCACCTGCGGATACAAGAAGTGGGCACCGCGGGCATAGCACGAGATCTCGGTCACCTGCTGATCGGCGAAATCGACCGATATCCGTCCATAGCCGGTCGCCACGATGCGCTGCAGCTGCTCGCGCGCGACACCGGCGCGTTGCAGCGCGATCTCGAGTGCTTCCTCGGCGGCACGGCGGCTGCTGTATCCAGTGTCCACGATCGACCATCCGACGATGCGCTCCCCCTCCAAGATAAGCGCTTCGCCTGAAGTGGAGCCGATGTCGATGCCTGCTACGTACACGCCACAGAACCTCCTGGCAACAGTCTACGCCAACATTTCCATGAAGGCTTCGATGCGGGTGCGCAGTGGCCCCAGCGGCAAGTTGCTGGGGTCGACGCAATCGCCATCTAAGATAAGCAGCGGTACACCCTCCCGACGCAGCTGCGCGCGCAAGACGTACAAAGCCCCAGCTGATTGGCGGCAACCCCAGTGGCTAAAATGAATCGCTCCTTGGCAATGATACCGCCGGATGAGGCGCAACGCCATCTCCGCGCGGCGCTGGATGGGGCCGTTGAAGAAGAGGGAGACCATCTTGCGCGCTAAGGAGCGCAACGGCGTGCGCTCATCCAGCTCCTCCCACCACAGGGTACTGATCTCCTCCCAAGCGATGACACCTCCCAGTTCGTCCTCCAGGATGGACAATAGGGCGCTCTCGAAGTAAGGCATCAGGTGCATCCAGTATAGGCGCACCCTTTGGTGTGCCTGTTCGGGCTGCCGGTCGGCGATGCGCCGAGCGGTGTAATCGCGCAGCGCTCGGTAATAACGCACACCGCTCGGATGGCCGAACATCGCGGTGAGCACGGCGAGCTGGTCGCGCATGCCCGAACCGCGCAGCGGCGCTGGCGTGGCCTCGCGCAGGGTCGCTACCTCTAGCGCCAATGCGCGCGCCTGGTTGGACAGACGGACCGTCTCGCGCAGGCGGTCCAGGTCGAACACGATGCCCAGCACCTCCTGCCAGTGCGCGA
>JANXAX010000328.1 GCA_025062175.1 Anaerolineae bacterium
CGTTCGAGACGCTGCTGTTGCCCAAACGCCACGTCCTCCACCTGCCCATGCTGGACGAGGCAGAACGCGATGCCCTGGTCGACGTGCTCAAGCGCCTGCTGACCCGCTATGACAATCTCTTCCGGATCTCATTCCCCTACTCGATGGGATGGCATGGTGCGCCTTGCAGCGTGGAGGCGTGTGCCCACTGGCAATTGCATGCCCATTTCTATCCACCGTTGCTGCGTTCGGCAACCGTGCGCAAGTTTATGGTGGGCTATGAGATGCTGGCCGAGGCACAACGCGACCTGACTGCGGAACAAGCTGCCGAACGGCTGCGCGCCCTGTCCGACGCGCACTATAAAGCGAGCTGAGAGGGAAAATTATGGAGCTGCTCAACCGTGTGATGGAGGCATTTCGTCAGCGGTTCGGGATGCCGCCCTGGTACGTGGTGCGTGCTCCGGGTCGGGTGAACCTGATCGGCGAGCACACCGATTACAACGACGGCTTCGTGCTCCCTATGGCGATCGACCGAGCGGTGTGGATCGCGCTGAGCCCCCTTACCGGTCCGTATGTGACGGCCTATTCACTGGACTTCGATGGCATGGCCGAGTTCGCGCTGAACGACCTGCGCCACACGGCCAGCGGCTGGGCGGAATACCTCAAAGGTGTAGCATGGGCACTGCAGGAAGCAGGATATCCCCTGCACGGCTGGCGGGGGGTGCTCAGCGGGGATGTCCCCATCGGGGCAGGACTGTCCTCGTCGGCGGCGCTGGAGATGGCGGTGGCGCGGGCCTTCGCCGCGGTCTCGAGCTGGGAGTGGAAGCCCCAGGAGATGGCGCTGCTGTGCCAGCGCGCGGAAAATCAATGGGTGGGGGTCAACTGTGGCATTATGGATCAGATGATCTCGGCGCGTGGCAAGGCCGGCCATGCCCTGTTGCTCGACTGCCGGTCACTGGAGGGCACGCTGGTGCCGCTGCCACCCGCCACCGCCGTGGTGATCCTGGACACGGCGACACGCCGTGGATTGGCCGATTCGGCCTATAACGAACGCCGTGCCCAATGTGAAGCGGCAGCACGCCATTTCGGCGTCCCCGCGCTGCGCGATGTCACCCTGGAGCAGTTCGCCGCCAAGGCGGACGGCCTGGACGAGGTCACGCGGCGGCGTGCCCGTCATGTCATCACCGAGAACGCGCGCACGCTGCAGGCATGCGAGGCGATGCAGCGCGGCGATGCCGCTCAACTAGGGGCGTTGATGCAGGCGAGCCATGCCAGCTTGCGCGATGACTTCGAGGTGTCCAGCTGGGAGCTGGATGTGATGGTGGCATGTGCCATGGAGCACCCAGCTTGCTACGGCGCCCGCATGACCGGAGCCGGCTTTGGAGGATGTGCTGTGGCGCTCGTGCAGGCCGAAGGGGCACAAGAGTTCGCGGCGCAGATCGCAGCGACATACCAGGCGCGCACACAGCGTGTCCCAGCAGTTTACATCAGCCAGGCCGCCGACGGCGCCGACGTCGTGGTGATGCCGACATGACGGGCTGTCACCCAAGTCGGCTGAAGCCGACTCCATCCAGCGCCAGGCGGACAGCCCGCAGGGCTTGGGCTACCAGCCCAGGGCTGAAGCCCTGGGCGCACCCTCACACGTCATCGCAAGTGTATAACCACAAAGTTGCGTGCCCAAAACTCATTGGGCTCATCCATGGGGCATAGCCGGCAGAAAAAGCAACGGCATGGGCAAAGGATAGTCGGCGTCGGGCAACGGTCTCTTTATTCCCCCACGAGTCATCGCACCCAACCGGCTGATCTGTTGCCCAACTAATTTCGAGAGCACCGTAAACACTCCCCAGCCAAGGAGCAGCTTGCCCCCACATCAAACCGCTCTTATCATGCTTAGTGTAACGATCCAGCCATTTCGGTGTTTTATTGCATGAGGCGCGGGAGCGGTCGGCCAGACGAGCAGTTCACAGCCATGGACGAATACACGCTCATTGAGCGCGCCCGAAATGATCCGGAGGCGTTTGGCCTCCTGTACGAACGCTATGTTGGCAAGATTTACAACTATATATACTATCGCGTAGGCAACCACTACGACGCGGAAGATCTGACCGCGCGCACGTTTTACCGCGCTCTCAACCACATCGCGGAGTATACGCCGCGTGGGGCACCTTTTTCCGCATGGTTGTATCGCATCGCGCACAACCTGGTGGTCAACTGGCATCGTGACCGCCAGCGCCATCAGCTGGTCTCGTTGGAGGAAGCGATCTCGCACACACCGCTCGGACATGGGGAAGAGCTTCACCAGCTGAGTGAGCGCGAGGATGAGAAGGAACGTTTGCTCGCCGCGGTGCGCCGGTTGCCTGAGGATCGCCAGCAGCTGCTCATCTTAAAGTTTGTCGAGGGGCTGTCGAACGTCGAGATCGGGCAAATTATGGGGCGTAGCGAAGGGGCGATCAAGTCACTATACTATCGCACGCTCCTTTCACTGCGCGAAATGCTCGAAGAGACACCCGAACAGGGAAAAAGCCCCCGTTCCCCAGGCAGCGCTACAGGCGATGAGTAGGGTAATCCATAAGCGCAGGGTGTTTGTGAAATTTGTGATAAGTGCTTCACATTGACGAGAGGACAACCGATGAAGACGATCTTGCGAGAGCTACTTCGAAGCGTTCGTGCTCGCATCGAGCTGCTAATCCTGACACTTTTTGCCTATGACGGCGAAGTGGACTACTCCCCTTATGCCGAAAAGGTCGACGTTGCCGGTCTGCAGCGGCTGACGGAACGGCTGCACGCCGCTCTGGTGCCGGTATCGCCTCGGGCAGAATTCCAGGCGCGCCTCAAGGAAAGCCTGCTGGCCGCGGCCAGCCAGCGCCTGGCAGCGGAAAGGGAGAGCCGCATCGCCGCCTTGCGTCGCCGCTGGATGCTCATCGGAGCGGCTGCGGGCTCGCTTTCGATGCTCTCCGTCGCCGGCATCGTCGCCGCGGTGTTGTTGCACCAGCGCACTATCCGCCTTTAATGCCAATTTATGGAATTATGCCCCGACGCGGAATGTTATGTCTCCGTCGATGTGGAGGCATCCGGCCCCGCGCCGTCTTTGTATTCCCTCCTCGCCATTGGTGCTTGCTTAGTCTTTGACACCGCCCAACGTTTCTACATCGAGCTGCGCCCCCTGACCACCGCCGCCGTGCCAGAGGCGACCCAGGTGCACCAGCTATCCCTGGAACGGCTGGCCGTCGCGGGCGTGCCCCCCGCCGAGGCAATGGCACGCTTCGCCGACTGGCTGCAATCCGTCGTCCCACAGGGCAAAACCCCTTTGTTCGTCGGCTTCAACGCCGCATTCGACTGGATGTTTGTGAACGACTATTTCCATCGTTTCCTGGGATATAATCCTTTCGGCCATGCGCCGTTGGATGTAAAATCTTT
>JANXAX010000329.1 GCA_025062175.1 Anaerolineae bacterium
CCACCATCGGCATGATTGGCGACCTCGTGCACAATGTCGGCGGCCCGCGCGTGCGGGTGATTAGCCTGATGGGGCCGGGCGTGGACCCACACCTGTACAAGGCCACCGAGGGGGATGTGATCCGCCTCCTAGAGGCCGATGTGGTCTTCTACAATGGCCTGCACCTAGAGGCCAAGATGGGCGAGGTGTTGGAACGGATGCGCGGCCGCACGCGCACCGTCGCGGTCACCGACTGTATGGACCGCAGTCTGTTGTTGGCCCCACCGCAGTTTGAGGGCACCTACGATCCCCACGTCTGGTTTGACGTCGCCCTGTGGATGAAGGCGGTGGAATGTATCCGCGATGCCCTGATAGACATAGACTCCGGTAGCGCGGATCTGTACCGCGCCAATGCTCAGGCGTACCTGGCCCAACTCGCCGACCTGCACGCCTATGTCCAGGCTCAAGCGGCACGCATTCCACCCGAACAGCGCGTGCTGATTACTGCGCACGACGCCTTCGGTTATTTCGGGCGGGCCTATGGCTTCGAGGTGCGCGGCCTACAAGGGATCAGCACTGCTACCGAAGCGGGCACCGCCGATGTGCAACATCTGGCCGACTTCATCGCTCAGCGCAAGATCCGCGCCATCTTTGTGGAGTCCTCGGTCTCCCCGCGTACTATTGAGGCAGTCCAGGCGGCAGTGCAGGCGCGCGGGTTCAACGTCCGCATCGGCGGCCAGCTCTTCTCCGATGCGATGGGCAGCCCTGGCACACCGGAGGGCACCTATATCGGCATGATGCGACATAACATTGACACGATCGTGAGCGCGCTCCTAGGAGAAGGTGAAAATTAATGGCTTTTCAGAGGGAAGACGTGAACGACAGGCCAAAAGCGATTGAAGTCACCGATCTGACCGTGGCCTACCGCGATCGGCCGGCGTTGTGGGATGTGGACCTGGAGGTGCCGGAGGGGGTGCTCATGGCCATCGTCGGACCGAACGGCGCGGGCAAGTCCACATTGATCCAGGCGATCCTGGGATTGGTCCCCCTCGCGGCCGGCCAGGTGCGCATCTATGGGCGGCCTTACGTCGAACAGCGCCATCTGGTGGGCTATGTGCCGCAGCGCAGCAGCGTAGATTGGGATTTCCCTACCAGCGCGCTGGACGTGGTGATGATGGGGCTGTACGGCAGGCTGGGCTGGCTGCGCCGGCCTGGGCGTCGTGAGCGCGAGCTGGCCCTGGAAAGCCTAGAAAAGGTGGGCATGGCTGAGTTCGCCGACCGGCAGATCAGCCAGCTCTCCGGCGGGCAGCAGCAGCGCGTCTTCTTAGCGCGTGCCCTGGTGCAAGATGCCCGTATCTACCTCATGGATGAACCCTTCGCCGGCGTGGACGCCACCACCGAGCGAGCCATCATCGCCCTGTTACAAGAGCTGCGCGCTTCGGGCAAGACGGTGGTGGCTGTGCATCACGATTTGCAGACGCTGGAGGAGTATTTTGATTGGGCCATGTTGCTCAACGTGCGACGGATCGCTGCTGGGCCGGTTCAGAAAGTCCTCACCGAAGAGAACCTACGTAAGACCTACGGAGGGCGCATTGCCTTCTTGCCGCGGGTGGTGAATGAGCGCGAGCTAGAGGCTATAGGTGCACAGAAGCAGGCATGACCATCGCGCAAATATTCCATGATCTACTGTTTGACTACACGCTGCGCACAGTGGCTTTAGGCGCAGCCACGTTGGGCCTGGTGAGCGGCGTTCTAGGCGCGTTTGCTGTGCTGCGCAAGCAGAGCCTGCTCGGCGATGCCCTCTCTCATGCCGCCCTGCCTGGCGTCGTCCTGGCCTTTCTGCTCACTGGCTCTAAAGAACCGCTCACTTTGATCTTGGGTGCGGCGGTAGCGGGATGGATCGGGACGCTGTGGATGATGGTGATCATCCGCTATAGCCGCGTGAAGCAGGACGCCGCACTGGGGCTCGTGCTCTCCGTCTTCTTCGGACTGGGGCTGGTGCTGTTGACCTTCGCACAAAAGTTGCCCGACGCCAGCCAGGCGGGGCTGGACCGCTTCCTGTTCGGCCAGGCGGCGACGCTGTTGCAGCGAGACGTGGAAACAATGGCTGTTCTGGGCGCGGTGGCGCTGGGTGTGGTCGTCCTGCTGTGGAAGGAGTTCAAGCTGCTCAGCTTTGACCCCGGCTTTGCCGCCACGCTGGGCTATCCAGTGCGACGGCTGGACATCTTGCTCACCTCGCTTATCGTCATCGCCATCGTCGTTGGCCTGCAAACGGTGGGCGTGGTGCTGATGAGCGCGATGTTGGTGGCGCCGGCGGCGGCGGCTCGGCAATGGACGGAACGACTGAGCGTGATGGTCATCCTCTCCGGCGTTTTCGGGGCGTTGGCGGGGCTGGCTGGGGCGGTGACTAGCAGCCTGATGGCGCGCCTGCCCACCGGCCCGACGATCGTCCTGTACATAAGCGCGGTCGTCCTGTTTTCGCTGCTCCTGGCGCCAGAGCGGGGCATATTGGCGCGGGCGCGGCGCCAGGCGCGGCAACGCTGGCAGTTCTCGGTAGAGGCGCTGGCGGTGCACCTTCTTCACCATGAAGGGCGGCCTGAGGAGGCCCTGGAGAGCGAACTGTCCCATCTGGAAGCCGAGCTGCGCTGGGAGCGGGAGTTCGCTCGACGAGTGGTGCGCGAGGCCATCGCGAGTGGCATTGTCACCCGCAGCGGTGACCGCCTAACGTTGACCCCGCTGGGGCGGGAGATGGCGCGGCAGGTGATGATGAGATAAGGGACGGACGAACGTAGAGAAGGCCTCTGTGCCTTCCTGCCGTCCGTCGTCTAATGTTGAGGGGGCTACGTGATCAGCTTGGTTCAGCTTGAGATCATCCTGATCGCCTCAGTGGTGGCGGCGGGATGCGCGTTGGTGGGGACATTCCTGGTGTTACGGCGTATGGCGCTGATAAGTGATGCCATCAGCCATGCCATCCTGTTGGGCATCGTGCTTGTGTTCTTCGTGACCGAGAGACTGGCCTCGTTGCCCATGATTGTCGCGGCAGCGTTGACGGGCGTGCTCACTGTCACCTTGGTGGAAGCGCTGGTGTACACACGGCTGGTAAAAGAGGACGCCGCCATTGGCTTGGTCTTCCCCGCGCTGTTTTCGCTGGGCGTGATCCTGATCAGCCGCTATGCCAGCCACGTCCATCTGGACGTGGACGCTGTGCTTTTGGGTGAGCTGGCTTTCGCGCCGTTTGATCGGTTTATCGTGGCGGGTCTGGACCTGGGGCCGAGGGCATTGTGGCTAGCCGGGGCGATTGGGCTGGTGGACCTGGCCTTCATCCTAGTGTTCTACAAGGAGTTGAAGCTGGCGACGTTTGATGTCGGCCTGGCGGCGGCGCTGGGGTTCTCGCCCGCGTTG
>JANXAX010000032.1 GCA_025062175.1 Anaerolineae bacterium
TCTCAGCCGTGAGACCGTATGCACGTAGCACCGCCTCCCCATCTCCCGATTCCGCAAAGGTATCTTGTACGCCCACACGCACTAAAGGCACGGGCATCTCGCTGCTCAACACCTCTGCCACCGCGCCACCCAGTCCTCCCAGGACATTGTGGTCTTCAGCGGTCACAATGCACCCTGTCTCACGCGCCGCCTGGACGATGGCATGGGTATCAAGCGGTTTGATGGAAAACATGTCCAACACCCGCGCCGAAATGCCGTCACGCGCTAACATCTCTGCCGCTTCCAGAGAACGGCATACCATGTTACCGATGGCAATGATGGTCACATCGTGACCTTCGCGCGCCAAGACCGCCTTGCCCAATTCCAGCTCCAAGGAGTTCTCATCATAAATATAAGGCGTGTCCTGGCGTCCGATGCGCACATACACCGGACCGACCGAGTCCGCGACCATAGGGATCAGCTTCATGGTCATCACCGGATCAGAGGGCACCAGGACAGTGACATTCGGAATGGCGCGCATGATCGCGATATCTTCAATCGCCTGATGGGTTGCACCGTCTGGGCCAATCTCAATACCAGCATTTGTCGCCACCACTTTGACGTTCAGCCGGGGATAGGCAATGCTGTTGCGAAACTGTTCCACAGCGCGCATGCTGGCAAACACGCAGAAGGTGCTGGCAAAGGGCACCAGACCTGTGGTCGCCAGACCGGCTGCCACGCCCATCATATTCCCTTCCGCGATGCCCACCGGAAAATAGCGTTCTGGAAAGCGTTCGCGGAAGAGCACTGTCTGGGTGCCCTTGCCCAGGTCTGCCTCGAGCACGACCACGTTCGGTCGCGTCTCGCCGACCTGGACGAGAGCCTTTCCGTAGGCAACGCGGTTGTTGGGGATCCGTT
This sequence comes from Anaerolineae bacterium, assembly GCA_025062175.1. Taxonomy (GTDB): domain Bacteria; phylum Chloroflexota; class Anaerolineae; order 4572-78; family NAK82; genus NAK82. Next base: position 898 of record JANXAX010000032.1, read on the forward strand.
CAGGCATGGGATGCTTCCTTACACTCGGTGACGAAGTGGCCATCGCATCCCAGCTCTGCCATTGCTTGCTCGAAGAAATCCTTCGTCAAAACGGAAGAGTGCCATTTCACCTGGTTTTCCATGAACGAAACCCCTTTGCCCTTAATCGTATGGGCGATGATCACCGTGGGTTTCCCACGGGTGCTTTTTGCCTCTGCAAAGGCATCCAGCAATTGTGCTATATCGTGTCCGTTGACCTCCAGCACACGCCATCCGAAAGCGCGCCATTTTTCAGAGAGGGGTGCGATCTCCATCACTTCGGAATTGCACCCATCGATCTGGAGGGTGTTATAATCGACGATGCCGACCAAGTTATCCAGGCAATAATGCGCGGCCGACATAGCCGCCTCCCAGACTTGACCCTCTTGTTGTTCGCCACATCCCATAATCGCGTATACCCGATATGATTTGCCTTGGAACTTACCTCCTAATGCCATACCCACGGCTATCGAGATACCCTGTCCCAAAGACCCGGTGGTGGCGTCGATACCCGGAGTCTTGCGCATATCGGGATGTCCTTGTAACCGGCTGCCCAACTTGCGCAACGTCCATAGCTCCTCAATCGGAAAATAACCACGCTTGGCCAGTGCCGCGTAAAGGATGGGGCATCCATGCCCTTTGGACAGCACCACGCGGTCGCGTTCTGGCCAGTCGGGACGTGTCGGATCAATGTTCAGCACCGAAAAATATAAAGCTGTCACAATTTCAGCGGCGGATAACGAACCACCCGGATGACCTGACCCGGCTAGATAAATAGCGCGTAAAGCGAGGCAGCGCAGTTCATTGGCAATGGCCTCCAGATGATGGATCTCCTGATTCATCGATGAATATGCCTCCTTGCTCACCCCAATCGTAAGGACCCGAGGGTACGAAATCATTATATCCCGCCCCTTCTATAATGCCAACTTTCCAGGCCTGATCTTCGGACAAAAGTTTCGGACGAGGGTGGGAAGGACGCGGTAGGCGAAAGCTCGTGCGACCCGCTGCGCTGTGCGCAGATAGTCCAGTAAACTCTTACCACGCTGGGATGTCATCGCACTCCCTGCTCGCCTTCGCCGGCTTGTCGCAATCATAGTATGCTTAACAGAAGGGAAAAAACCTGAACTTCGTGGCACATTTCAATTTGGGAGTGGAGATGATCGGATGCTACAATCGAAGAGATATGACGAGGCCTTTCGCGTACGCAGTCTGGGCACTGGTGGTGCTATCCCTGGTGGCAGGAGAAGCCGCGCTCGTGCCGGGATTGGCACACGAGTCCGTCGCCTCACACTGGATTTCGAGTTTTGCGGCACCTATCCGGGGTGTAGAAACACGGTCTATCCCAGCGCCGTATCCAACACCATCTCCGCGTACACCTTTCGCCGATCTCGTCATGTATCAACCGGCCTTGTTGCCCCGATTTGCTGCCGACCTCGCCATCCGAGCAAACGCACCCCGTTACGACATCACCCTCTCACTGGAAGAGGGCGAAAAGCCCGTGCTGAGAGGTGTCCAGCACGTGCACTATACCAATGAGGAGACAGTGCCGCTGGCTCATTTGGTCTTTCGCCTCTATCCGAACTTGCCGGCATTCGGCGGGGCGATGGAAGTGGGCACGGTCAGGGTAAATGCCATGCCCGCGGAGCCGGTGTATGCGGCCAATCGCTCTGCGATCTATGTGCCGCTGCGCCCTGCTCTTATGCCAGGACAGAAGGTCGACGTGACTATGGAATTTCACGCCACTTTGCCCACTGACACCCATTCTGGCTACGCTGTCTTCACCTATGCGGACGAGGTCTATGCTCTGGCCGGTTTCTATCCCACCATTCCGGTCTACGATTCACACGGGTGGAATGTGGAAATTGCCTCTCCTTACGGAGATGTGACGTTCACCGATACCGCGTTCTACCGGGTGCAGCTCCACGTGCCATCTGGATTGACTGTCGTATCCTCTGGTCAGACGGTGGAAGTGACGGATAGAGGTGATGGAACACGTTCCTGGACAGTCGTGGCAGGACCGATGCGTGATTTCTATGTTGCAATGAGTCGTGACTATCAACGTGTATATGATTTCGTGGACGGCGTGCGCGTGAACAGTTACTACCGCTCGGGCCAGGAGAAAGGCGGTGAACAGGCGCTGCATTACGGACGTACCGCGTTGCACCTGTTCAGTCGGCTGTTCGGCCCGTATCCGTATACCGAACTGGACATTGTGCCCACACCCACCAACGCGGGCGGGATCGAGTACCCGGGTGTCATTGTGACCGCTCAATCGCTGTATCCTGCGAAGAGTGAGTATTTAGAATTGGTAGTCGCCCACGAAGTGGCACACCAGTGGTGGTACGGATTGGTGGGCAGTGACCAGCTGGATGAACCCTGGATGGATGAGGCACTGACCAACTATTGCGCTTATATTTACTTCCAGCATACAGCATCCGCCGAAAGGGCACAGTATATCAAGAAAGTCGCTTTTGAGAACGCCTATCAGGAGCTACAACGAAACCATCTGGACCGTGCGATCGGCGGGCCAGTGGCTGGTTTTTGCTCCCAATCAGACTATGTAGCAGTGGTCTATGGCAAAGGACCTCTGTTCTTCGATGCTGTGCGTGAGCGATTGGGTGATACGGCCTTCTTTGCTGGCCTGCGCCTCTACCTGGAACGTCATCGTTATCGAATTGCCTATCCGGAGGATCTCATCACAGCTCTAGAGGAAGCTTCTGGGCAATCCATCGATGACCTGTACAACACTTGGGTGCGGGGCGAGGACTCGCAAAGGGATTGCGCGGGAGAGCGCTGAGGATTATGATAAAGCTGACTGGCGCGATTGGACCAGGGGGCATTTTCAGACAGAACTAGCGAGGTGAAATATGGGCACATCGGAACGTGCAGCGGATACCCCTGTGTTGACCGCATCGGAGAAGAAAACCCTCCTGCGCATTGCGCGTGAGACGTTGAAGAGTTATCTGCAGACTGGTAAGATCCCGCACTACACGTTCAACGAGCCTGGACTTTTACAAAAGGCGGCAGCGTTTGTCACTTTACACCGTCGCAATGGGGAGTTGCGGGGCTGCATCGGACGGATTGAAGTTACCGAGCCGTTATACCGTACCGTGCAAGAGTGTGCCATTTCCGCTGCGACACGTGATTACCGTTTCCAGCCGGTGCGCAATGCTGCCGAGCTGGATGACCTGATCATTGAGATCTCGGTGCTTTCTCCTTTTCGTCGAGTTCAGGATCTCAATGAAATCGAGGTGGGCAAACATGGCTTGTTGATCCGTCAGGGATATAACAGCGGATTGCTGTTGCCCCAGGTAGCGAGCGAGCGGGGATGGAGTCGGGAGGAGTTTTTGCGCGCCGTGTGTATGAAAGCGGGATTGCCCTCCGACGCCTGGCGACACGCCGAGCTCCACGTTTTTACAGCCGAAGTTTTTTCAGAAAAAGATCGAACTCTTGCATAGGTTTTCACCCCTTCTGATCCGAGATCACGACATACGGCGCAGCTCTTCGAATAGCGCACGTTGCTTGGCTGACAGCTGAGTTGGCAGGCGCACATCAACGCGCACGAAAAGGTCGCCATACTCGCCTGGAGACTTGATCTTGGGCATGCCTTTGCCGCGCAAACGAAAGACTTGCCCATTTTGGGTTCCGGCAGGGATCTTGAGTTTGACTTCGCCCGTCAGAGTGGGCACTGTAACCTCGCCTCCCAACACGGCCGTGTAGAGGTCCACTGGCACCGTCACGCGCAGGTCATCTCCCGTGCGTTCGAAGCGCGGATCAGGGGCAACCTTGATGCGTAAATACAGGTCGCCACTCGGCCCCCCTGCAATACCCGGCTCACCCTCACCCCGGACACGCACGCGCGTGCCCGTCTTAGCCCCGGGCGGAATACGCACTTCTAAGCGGCGTCCATTCCGGCTGAGCACACGGGTGGTGCCGTGATAGGCTTCGCTCAAGCTGATCTCGACCTCGTATTCTACATCGCGGCCGGTTTGGGGACGTGTCTGATAGGTGTAAGTGCCGGCACGACGTGTGCGGGTGCCCATGCCGCCAAAGATGGCGTTGAAGAAGTCTGAGAACAGACTGTCCTCGCCGAACAGGTCGGCAAAGTCCTCCGGCGTACCATATTGCACGTGAACATGCTGACCACCTGGCGTTGTTGTCCAACGGCTCCAGTCGAAGTCGCTGGGATGGCCCCCCGCTCGCTGCCAGCGTTGCCAATCTGCCCCCAGCTGATCATACTTGGCCCGTTTTTCCGGGTCGCTGAGCACTTCGTATGCCTCGTTGATCTCTTTGAAACGGGCTTCTGCTTCCGGATTGTTTGGATTCATATCCGGATGATATTGGCGTGCCAGCTTGCGGTAGGCTGCCTTGATCTCTTTTTCCGTTGCGTTTTTGTCAACACCCAAAATCTTGTAGTAATCCTTATATTCCATATCTTTCCCCCAACACGTCTGGTCAGGCTGCGACTACCACGCGTGCCGGCCGCAGTAATCTGCCGTTGAGCATATAGCCGGGCTCCAACACCTCCACAACCAGTCCACTCCGAACGGGATCGACCACCGTCGCCACAGCTGCGTGGAGCTCAGGCGTGAAAGGCTGACCCAACGCCTCGATCTCCTGGACACCTTCGCTCTCTAGCAGGCGCCTCAGTTCACGGTACGTGAGTTGCACCCCTTCACGCAATGCGTCGGGTGCACCCCCACTCAACCCGGCTGGTTCTGCCGCAAGTGCACGACGCAAGTCATCCACAATCGGCAGAAACAACCGCAATAACCGTTCCTTTTCACGTGCTGTTGCCTCATCGGCACGCTGTTCCTGGCGTTTGCGGAAATTGTTCATCTCCGCTTGTAAACGCAATGCCAGATCCTTCCAGTCAACTGGCTCGGATGGCTTCGTCGTGTCCGAATCCGTCTCCGCGACGGCCGGAGAGCCTGTCTCTTCATGATTATCATCTACCACACGCACGGGTATCCGGCGCGCAGGTGATCTTTCTAGGGAATAGAACACAGGATTGCCTTGCTCAAAGACAAACATCGCCTACCATTTGCTCCTCGTTTTATTCTAAACATCATAGCAACCTCCTTCACCATATACAACTTGTATTGGAGTCGGATAAGACCAAGATTAAAGTTTTATTAGAAAGATTTCACTGGCCTCTAAATACACCCTTTGCGTCGATTGTGCTATAATAGTTAATATTTACGACCAAGATCCGCGGAGCGGATACAGCGCATGAGCATTCTAGAGAGTAGCCCATCTTCTAGGCAGGCAGATATCCCAGAAACTATTGGAGAAGTGGTCGATCGCATCGGCTTCGGTCGATTCCAATGGCGGCTGATGTGGCTCTGTGGCGCTAGCTGGGCAGCGGACGCGATGGAGGTGCTGCTTATTGGCTTCGCGATACCCAGCTTAATGGCCGACTGGGGACTCAGCCGTGAGCAAGGTGGGTTGCTTGCCTCGGTGTTGTTCGCCGGTATGTTGCTAGGGGCCTGGTTTTGGGGTCAGTTCAGCGATTACACCGGTCGCCGCTTCAGTTTTATCGCCACTATCGGAATAGACAGCGTGTTTGGCTTCCTCAGCGCACTGGCACCTAACTTTGTGGTGCTGTTGGTCCTCCGCTTTCTCACCGGCTTCGGGGTAGGCGGCACCTTGCCAGTAGACTACGCGATGTTCAGCGAATATCTGCCAACCCGCAACCGCGGTCGCTACCTGGTCTATTTGGAAAGCTTCTGGGCGTTGGGCACGATCGCAGCCGCTGCGCTTGCATGGCTTATCATACCCCAGTTCCCCGAGATAGGCTGGCGTTACCTGCTGGCCGCCAGTGCTCTGCCTGGTTTGATCGTCTTCTGGATTCGGCGCGCGATGCCAGAATCGCCGCGCCACTTGCTGATCAAAGGACGGGTGGATGCCGCACGCCAAGTGCTGCAACGTGTTGCGCGAGAAAACGGGGTTGAACTCCACATCGGCGCGCTGACGGTCGAAACAACCCACACGCAAGTTCCCCTACGCACCATCTTCACCAGCCATTATCTCACCCAGACAACAATGAGCACCATTGTCTGGTTCTCGCTCAGTTTGGCGTATTATGGTGTCTTCACCTGGCTGCCGGGCATCTTCCGGGCGCAAGGTTTTGCGCTTCTTCCGGTTTACCAAAACACGTTTCTTCTAGCATTGGCACAGCTGCCAGGTTATTTTAGCGCTGCCTGGCTCATTGAGGTCATAGGACGTCCCCGCACACTGGGACTATACCTCTTGGGAAGCGCTGCCGCGACCTATGCTTTCGCCGTTGTGTCCGGGCCGACCGATATCGTACTCGCCTCCGTCTTGATGAGCTTCTTTGCTTTGGGGGCATGGGGTGTATTATATGCCTATACACCAGAACTCTATCCCACCTCGGCGCGCGGCACCGGCATGGGATGGGCGGGAGGTATGGCCCGCGTCGCCGGCATCCTGGCACCCCTGGTGGGCGCTCGGCTGCTGGATGTCGATTTGACACTGGCACTGACCACGTATGCCGTTGCGTTCGCCGTAGGAGGAGCTGCCGCTTTGCTCCTCGGACGAGAGACGAAGGGTAGACCTTTGAGCGAGGTAGCGCCTCAGCGACCTTGAAATGTTGCTCCAATTCCTTGAGCGCTATGGACGGGCAGGCTGGGCGATCAAAACAGAGGCATAATGGACGAGAAAGGTTAAGGGGAAACGTGTATGCGAAACCTGGTAAATGCGATCGCAACGCTGACGCTGGTAGTGCTTGTAACGATGGCAGCCCCAGCATATGCCCAAGGGAGCGGAGGTGTGGCTCAGGTTGTCCTGGGGCGTGATGTGAGCCTCGATTCGGGACAAGCACTCGAAAGCAGTTTGATCGCCCTGGGCGGGAGTGTCACGATGGCACCGGGCAGCCGCATTGTCGGCAATCTGACCGTTGTGGGGAGAGATGCCACGATTCGTGGCACGGTTCAGGGGAATGTGCTCGTCATGGGTGGCAGCGCCTATCTGGGTGCTACGTCACAGGTGCTGGGACGTGTTACCGTCGTAGGGGGACGAGCAGAGAAGGAACCCGGTGCGCAGGTACGAGGCGCCATCAGGCAAATCGGCCACTTCAACCTTAGCCCATTTGCTCAGTCCGTGTGGCCGTGGGTTGGATGGGGATTGCCCCTCTTCATCGTATCCGGATGGGGTGGTTCGAGCGTGTTGCTTGGCATGTGGCGTCTGTTCTGGGCAGTAGTGACCGCTACGGGAGTGGCGGTCATCGGTTTGCTGGTGGTACGGTTTCTGCCCCATCACGCCACCATCATGGTGGAGACAATCCGCGATGCCACCGCCGCCAGCTTTGGGGTGGGTCTGCTGACCGGAGTGATCGGGCTCATCATCATTGCCGTGCTGATCGCCACGGTGTGTCTGGCTCCGCTGGGCATGATTCTCATCCTACCCCTTGCACTGGCCACACTGCTGGGCTGGACAATGGTCGGATACTGGTTGGGCCAGCATTTGATGCCGCTCCTCAGCAGGAGAGCCTCCCCGGAACCGATGATCGTCGCTCTAGTGGGCACACTGGTGTTAACTGCCGGGCAACAAGGGCTGATGGTGCTCTCCGGAACACCCTGTCTGGGCTTCTTCTTCCGCCTGTTGGGGATAGCGGTGTGGTTGATCGCTGCTGCAATCGGGCTAGGCGCCTTGGTACTCACCCGCATCGGAACACAACGCTATCCAGTCAACTATGCCCTGGCGCCACAATCGGTGGTCGCCTCGACACCCGTCCCTCCTTCCGAGACGTTCCCGGATGCAGGAACGATGGATGAACCATCACGCCGTCGCTCGCGACGCAGAAGACCTGGGTCAGAAACCGCTTCTCAGGAAATGCACGATTAGCTGGCTGGCCGTTTCAAGAGCGTCGGTGTTGCTGACGTCAATCCAGTGGATGGCAGGGTCGTTCAGCCGGAACCAATTGTATTGTTGGCGAACGAAGCGACGCGTTTCTTTCTTCATACGGTGTACCGCTTCCTCCAAGCTGATGTGCCCTATCAGATACTCCCCCAGTTGGCGATAACCCAGTCCGGACATCGCCGGCAGATTCAAAGTATAACCCCGGGCCATCAGCCGGCGTACCTCATCCAGGAGTCCTTCTGCCATCATACGCTCGATGCGCGCATCGACGCGCATATAGAGCTGCTCACGGGGCATCGTCAGACCGATCTGGAGGATGCGGTAAGGGGGCGGTTGTGCACCCTGCTGCGCGCTGATAGGTCTGCCCGTCTTGAGGCATACCTCCAGCGCCCGAATCACGCGGCGCACGTTGCGATAATCGATTCGGGCCGCCGCTTGGGGGTCGAGTTCTGTCAGCCGGGCGTGTAAGGCATATGCTCCGATGCGTCTTGCTTCGGTTTCCAGCTCGGCGCGCAGCGCGTAATCCGGCGGGACACGTGGCACCTTCCAGCCCTTTACCACCGCATGCACATATTGGCCGCTGCCGCCCACCAAAAAGGGCAACCTTTCCCGACGCAATATATCCTCGATCGCGGCGTAAGCAAGCGATTGGTACTCCGCCACGCCCAGCGTCTGATCCGGTTCGATAATGTCGATCAAGTGGTGGCGCGCAGCAGCTTGTTCGGCGAGTGTCGGCTTGGCCGTTCCGATGTCCATTCCGCGATAGATTTGGCGCGAATCAGCCGAGACGATCTCCCCATCATAACGCTGACACAATCTCACGGCCAAGGCAGTCTTGCCGACGGCGGTGGGACCGACGATTACGATCAAGGGAGATTTCATTTGTCTGTCTTTCGAGACCATTTCGGGGAGAGGCAATTACCCACGGTGGTGTATTATAACAGGAAGCGCATCAAGGGCTAGCGCGTGATATGAAGGGGGTGCCAAGGAGAATACCAACAGCCCGCTCCAGGGGGCCTATGGGCCATACAGGAATAAAAGCCCGAAGCGAGCTGTTGGGGACGGAGACGATTATCCTTTGACCGCGCCAAACGTCAGGCCGCGCACGATGTACCGCTGTGCAGTGAGTGCCAGCAATGCCGGCGGCAAGATGGCGATCAGCAGGCGCGTGGCGACGAACCAGAATTGCACCCCTTGCGTGTGTTCCACGCCGGCGATCACCACCGTGATAGGCTGAGCATTGCGGTAGGTGAGGATCAGGGCAAATAGAAACTCATTCCACGAGAAGGCAAAACAGATCACCGCTGCGGCTGCAATGGCTGGGGCGGCGAGAGGCAGGGCAATGCGGAAAAAGGCCTGGAAATGGGAAGCCCCGTCCACCCAGGCGGATTCCTCCATCTCCTTGGGCAATTCCTTGAAGACGTCGCGCAGCGTGAGCACAGCGAACGGCATCGTGAAGGTGGCATTGACCAAAATGAGCGCCAGCTGAGTGTCCAGCAGATTCAGAAACTTCATTACCAAGAAGAACGGGATAGCGGTCGCCATGGGCGGCAGGAAACGTTGCGACAGAAACCACATGGTCATGTCCTTGTTCTTCCAGCGCCGGAAGCGGAAACGCGCTAACCCATAGCCGGCCATCGTTCCCAGGGTGATAGCGATCGCTGTCGCACCTGTCGAAACGATCAGACTGTTGCTGAGCGCGCGACTGATCTCCGGCCAACGCTGGGTGAATTCGTCATTCCAGTTTGCCAGCGTAGGAGTAAACTGTAGCCACGGGACCAGCGATGGGGTAGTCATGATGACGCCCGGCTGTTTGAAAGAAGTCACGATCGCCCAGTAAAAGGGGAAAATTGCCCACGAAACGGCGATCAAAATCACCACCCACAAAGCGATTTTGCCGATGAGCGTACTTCTCCCTTGATACATTAAACAGCTCCCATCTCATTCGTATAGTTGGCGCAACCGGTTGAAGAACGACAAGCTGATGAGCAACATCACAAAGAGCAAAATATACGCCAGCGCCGAGGCGTAGCCGGCGTTGAAATTGCGCAGACCAGTCAAGTAGATGTAGAACGAATACGTCTGCGTTGCCGCTCCTGGGCCACCACTGGTCATGCTGAAAGGGATGTCCAGCATCTTGAACGCCTCGACCATGCGCAGGATGCTCACCGTAAACAGCACCGGTGTCAGCAGAGGCAATGTAATATACCGGAAGATGTCCCAGCTGGAGGAAGTGTCCAGCCAGGCGGCCTCATAGATCTCATCGGGGAGTGCTTGCAGGCCAGCCAACAGCACCAGGAAACAGAAGGGCGTCCACTGCCAGATATCCACCAGCACGATGGCGATGCGCGCCGGCCAGATAGAAGAGAACCAAGCTGGAGGATGTTCAATTCCAAGGGCAAACAACACCGTATTCACAGCGCCGACCTGTTCGTGAAAGATGGTCAACCCCAGATATCCCAACGCGATGGGCGCTGTGAACAGAGGCGTGGTGAACAGGGCGCGGAAAAGACGCTGACCCCGTAATGGCCGGTTGAACAAGAGCGCCAGCGCGAGCCCCAGTGACACTGTGCAGACTACGCTGCACACCACAAAGAAGACCGTCACGCCCATCGAGTTCCAGAAGCGATAGTCGTCGAACAGGGCACGTCGGAAGTTTTCCAGCCAGATGAAAGTCTCTGATTTACCCAGGCGCGCGTGAAAGAAAGCAAGTCGCAGTGAATAGAGCAAAGGGAAGATGGTAAAGCATAATACCCAGATGATGCCGGGTAATACGAACAGATATTTAACACGACTTCGTTCAGGCATCGATTTACCTACCCCCGTGAGTAATATAAGGGAGGAACCCAGGTAATGGGTCCCTCCCCTGTGTTTACTGCATTAGTCTGCCGTGGTCACGGCTGATACCCGATCGACTCCTGGTACAGCTTCAGCAACGTGTCTTTGCCGTAGTCCTCGATGATGCGGACCCAGTCGTCGTAGGTCCGGTCCAGCGCTTCCTGCGGCGAGACCTGGCCGGTGACTGCCTCCGACAAGTGCACGTCCCAGATCTCTTGCATCTCCGGTGTACCGGGGATGCGCAGGTAGTTCTGGAAGATCGGGTAGTTGTAGAAGTTGTCCTGGTACGCGCCGATGAAGTACTTCGCATCATCGGCATTGTAGCCACCGGCCACGTACTCCTCGACCTTGGCCGTGCCGTAGGGCGGGAACCAGTCATAGGTGGTACCGGGATCTACACCGGTCCAGCCGTAGGCCACGTTCCAGTGGTTGATCTCAGGTGTGGACTGCCAGGCGATGAAGTAGTAAGCCAGTTCCGGCTCCTTGCTGTACTTGGAGATGACCGGATGCCATGAGCACCCCACCTGGTTGCCCACCATATTGGGCTTCTCCAGTTCGAGGAATTGACCCTTCTCGCGGTCATAGGGGTACTTGGTGCCTGGGATGCCGCGGGCACCCAGCTTGCCCTGGATGACCGACTGGGTCGGATCTTGGGACAGCGAGCCGACGTCGCCCCAGGAGAAGGTCAACACCGCATTGCCGGACAGGAAGTCGGCCCAGGCTTCACCCAGGCTCCAACCCCACATCGCCGGCGGACCCGCCTTGGACAGCGCCAGCAGCATCTCGAGCGCCCTCACGTGGCCCGGCGAGTTGATGAGTGGCTCCATAGTCTCCGGGTCGAACCAGTACACATTGTGGTACTTGGTGACCTTGGTGGGCGGATCACCCGGATAAGGGATGACCACATACGGCGCCGAGAGGGCCATGAAGTGGAAGAAGCCCTGACCGCCGACCTTCAGGTGCAGCGTGATACCGTCATCGGGATCACCGTCGCCGTTCCAGTCCTTCTTGTTGAAGAACTTGGCGATGTCCAACACCTCTTCCCAGGTCTCCATCTTCACCGGCATCTCATAGCCCATCTCCTCTTTGAAGGCCTCTTGCCACTTGGGATCTTCGATGATGTCGCGGCGATAATAGAGCACCTGGGCATCGTGATCATAATTGCCACCATACCAGCGATCACCCCACTGCATCAACCGTGCTACGGCCGGGGCGATGGAGTCGCGATCCCACTTGGGGAAGCGTGGATCATCGAAGTACTGGTCGATCGGGATGATCCAGTCGTTGAGGATGTAATCGCCGTAGTAGTTGGAGCAGTTGATCAGCACATCATAGGTGCCGGCGCCGGTCTGCAGGTCGGTGAAGATCTTCTCACGCAGCTCGGCGAAGGGGATCTCGACGATGTCGTAGGTCGCGCCGGTCAGCTCCTCAAACTTGTTGCGCCAGAAGTAGAGCGGACCGGAGATAGGACCACGCTGACCACCTGAGTAGACGGCAATGGTGAACTTCTTCCCCTTCCAAGCCGGATCCGGCTGGCCCTTATCCGCCTTGTTGAAGGCTTCCAGCGCCGTCCTGGCCTCGTTGGGATCCGTGGTCGGGAAGCCACTGATCAACCCCGCCTCCTCGGTCGGCTCTTGGGCCGGCGGGGCAGCCACCACCTGCGGCGCTGCTAACGCCAACACCATTGTGAGCACAGCCAGTGCAGCCAATAACCTGCGCAGATGATTGTTCATCACCACACCTCCTTTGTGTGACACTAGAGTGGAACTGCCTTAGAACCTGCTCTTCTCCGGGACGAGGTCACCCTCTCCCCATATGTATTCACTCAACTGCTCAGGTATCAGACCTTGCCCTTCCCAAACGATGTATCTGGAGCGCTTTCTCGCAACCTATTCGATCTCATCACCTCCTCTCTGAATGCAATCACAATGATGCTGGGGAGTCTAACAGCGAATCACAAACATAACAACACGGGGCACACGCACAGTAAACGCAATAGGGAAGTAAAAAGGAGCTAAAAACGGTCTCTCGCGCTGCTGCACATCAATTTGGTCGTCTTTTACTGTTTGAAAACCATTGGACTGCTGCATCGCTAACCTCGATATCCTCGACGACTCGAATTACACGCCCGAGACATTCAGAAGATTTAAAGCAGTTGCATAATATATCATACCACGTTTGTATCGGCTGTCAAGTACATAGATCGCAGTAGGTTGACACAGAAGCAGATTTTGTGTTACAGTCAAGTGCACTCAGAGAGGGGAGTGTGTCCCGCTGACGCGATGCAGAATGTCACCTATCTGTGATGAGATGGTGAAAAGTCACTCCATCACGCGTGAGGAGATCGAGGAG
>JANXAX010000330.1 GCA_025062175.1 Anaerolineae bacterium
GGACGTCACTGCGCACCCGCATGCCCGGTTTGCGCGCCACCTCGCCTTCGACCAGCACCGCGCCGGCGAGGATCAACGCTTGCGCCTGGCTGCCCGAAGTCACCAGCCCGCGCTCGACTAACAGGTGGTCCAGGCGAATCTTATTGGACATTTTATATAGGCATCATAAACGAAAGGTGAGCCAGGTGTCAAGGATTGGATACCTTCTGGGTGCGACAAGACAGATCGAGGAGTCAAGGCCTTGCCACGTCAAAAAGTCGTGACTGACTAGCGGCTGGAAGGCACGGCGGGCCGCTAACCAGTGCGCGGACTGGGTGCTGACAAAGCGGCCTATCGCACCACGGGGCATATGCTGAGATCGTGGTGAATCGCCGTACAGCGAGGCCCATAAGAACACACGTCTTCTGTTCTTTTTCGCACCTCATGGTCCGAGCGCTCTGAGCACTCCCTGACCGTTGCAGCACGGATGGGGTGATCTGGCCGGATTGAAATGCGAATCGCCAAACTTGCCCCAACCGCCGAGCTTTGGCATAATTACGATGAGCTGGCCTGGGTGTGCGCCCAGGCCAAAAACCTGATTGCAGAACGGACGAATTTTCTGGAGGTAAAAGTGATATGACCCGCAAAATGATCACAGCGGACGGCAACGAGGCGACCGCTTATGTAGCCCATCACGTCAGTGAGGTCATTGCGATCTATCCCATCACGCCGTCCTCGCCTATGGGTGAATGGGCCGACTTGTGGTCGGCACAAGGGGAACCGAACATTTGGGGTACAGTGCCGCTGGTGATTGAGATGCAGTCCGAAGGCGGCGCTGCGGGTGCGGTGCACGGTGCTCTGCAAACCGGCAGCTTGTGCACCACCTTCACCGCTTCGCAGGGTTTGTTGCTGATGATTCCCAACATGTTCAAGATTGCCGGCGAGCTGACTCCCACCGTGTTCCACGTATCGGCACGCACGTTGGCCACCCACGCACTTTCCATCTTCGGCGACCACTCGGACGTTATGGCCGCGCGCAGCACCGGTTTCGCCCTGTTGGCTTCGTCCTCGGTGCAGGAAGCGCAGGACATGGCGATGATCGCTCATGCGGCGACGCTCAAAGCTCGCGTGCCCTTCTTGCATTTCTTCGACGGCTTCCGTACGTCGCACGAGATTAACAAAATCGAGCAGCTCACCCTGGACGACATGCGGGCAATGATCGACGATGAGCTGGTGCGCGCTCACCGTGCACGTGCGATGTCGCCCGACCGTCCTGTCTTGCGCGGCACTGCCCAAAATCCTGACGTCTACTTCCAGGCGCGCGAGGCGATCAATCCCTTCTACCTAGCGTGTCCTGGGGTAGTACAGGAGACGATGGACCGCTTTGCGCGTCTGGTAGGCCGTCAGTATCATCTGTTTGACTACTCCGGCGCACCGGACGCCGAGCGCGTGATCGTCGTGATGGGCTCCGGTGCGGTGACCGCTTCTGAGACAGCGCAATATCTGATGGAGCGCGGGGAACGCGTGGGCGTCGTCACTGTGCACTTATATCGCCCCTTCTCCGTCGCCCATTTCCTGCAGGCACTACCGCCTACGACGCAAGTCATTGCCGTCTTGGACCGCACCAAGGAGCCCGGTGCGGCGGGCGAGCCGCTCTACACCGATGTCGTGACCGCCGTTGCGGAGGGCATGGCGCAGGGCATCGCACCCTTCCAGAAGATGCCACGCATCATCGGCGGCCGTTATGGGCTCTCCTCGAAGGAGTTCACCCCCGCCATGGTGAAGGGCATCTTCGATGAGATGCGCAAGGATCAGCCCAAGAACCACTTCACCGTGGGTATCACCGACGACGTGACCCACACGAGCATCGAATATGATCCCTCGTTTGACATCGAGAGCGAGGACGTGGTGCGCTGTGTCTTCTTCGGGCTGGGCTCTGACGGCACAGTGGGCGCTAACCACAACTCCATCCGCATCATCGGCGAGGAGACCGACAATTACGCGCAGGGCTACTTCGTCTATGACTCGCGTAAGGCGGGCACGGTCACGATGTCCCACCTGCGCTTTGGCCCGCGGCCCATCCGGGCGCCCTACCTGATCAGCAAGGCGAACTTTGTAGCATGTCATCAGTTCCCCTTCCTCGAGCGCATTGACATGCTCAAGTACGCCATGCCGGGCGCAGTGTTCCTGCTGAACAGCATCTACGGCCCGGACGAGGTATGGGATCATCTGCCGCGCGAGGTCCAACGGGACATCATCGAGAAGCGCCTGCGCTTCTATGTGATCGATGCCTACGAAGTCGCACGTCGCACTGGCATGGGTGGGCGCATCAACACAATTATGCAAGCTTGTTTCTTCGCCATCAGCGGGGTGTTGCCACGCGAGCAGGCGATTGCCGCGATCAAGGAGACCATCCGCAAGACGTATGGCCGGCGCGGCGAAGAGATCGTCCAGCGTAACTTCAACGCGGTTGACCAGGCGCTTGCCAACCTGCACGAGGTGAAAGTGCCCGACAAGGTGACCAGCACTTTCGGCCGCCGTCCGCCGATGCCGCCTGATGCGCCCCCGTTCGTGCGCGACGTCTTGGGAGCCATCGTCGCTGGCGACGGCGACCGCCTGCCGGTGAGTGCCATGCCGGTGGATGGCACCTTCCCCACCGCCACCACGCGCTACGAGAAGCGCAACATCGCGTTGGAGATCCCGGTTTGGGAGCCGGACATCTGCATCCAGTGCGGCAAGTGCGTCCTGGTTTGTCCCCATGCCGTGATCCGCGCCAAAGTCTACGACCCGGCGTATCTGGTCAAAGCGCCGCCTACCTTCCGTTCCACTGCGGCAAAGTTCAAGGAAGTCGCTAAGGATATGCGCTACACCCTGCAGGTGGCGCCGGAGGATTGCACCGGGTGTGCGCTCTGTGTCGAGGCGTGCCCAGCCAAGGATAAGACCCAGCTAGGGCGCAAAGCGATCAACATGGCACCCCAACCGCCCATCCGCGCCCAAGAGCGCGAGAACTGGGAGTTCTTCCTCTCGTTGCCCGAAGTTGAACACGACGGACGTTTCAGCTTCACCACAGTCAAAAATGTGCAGCTGTTGCAGCCTTTATTTGAGTTCTCAGGGGCTTGTGCCGGCTGCGGTGAGACTCCCTATGTCAAGCTGATGAGCCAGCTCTTTGGCGACCGCGCCATCATCGCCAACGCCACCGGCTGCAGCTCTATCTACGGCGGCAACCTGCCTACCACCCCGTGGGCGGTCAACGCCGAGGGGCGTGGGCCGACGTGGTCCAACTCGCTCTTCGAGGACAATGCCGAGTTTGGCCTGGGCATGCGCCTGACGTTGGACAAACAGCTGCAGTATGCACGCGAGCTGCTGCCCCAATTTGCCGCCCAGGTGG